>VXNJ01000002.1 GCA_009840625.1 Chloroflexota bacterium
CCCTTTTCCAGCCTCATCCAAATTGGACTTGACAAACCGTAGAGAGTCCTTCTTGACTACGTCGCCGGCCCGGATCGTCCCCGACCGCACGACGCGGGAGTTGGCGCCCCGGAGCCGCAAGTCCTGGCCGGTTGGGGTGCTGACGAACCTGAGCGCATCATTTCCGAACCGGGCGGCGAACTTGACGCAGCCGGTGTGGGGTTCGGCGGATATTTCCAGCACCGCCGATCCGATTGACAGCCGAGTCCCCGGCGGCATGTTCGCCACGCTCATGTCGATATCGATCACGAGCTGATCGCCGGCAAGCGGCCAGCGCTCTTCGGACCGGGCCATGAGTTGGAGCGCGCGGGAGTTGATGATCGTTATCTGCGCCTCGGGATTCGCGCTTCCGTCCGCGGTGCTTTTGCTCCCGCGGTCCTTCCATGAATCGCCGACCAGGCCGTCTTCGACGTCGAGCCTGCCTTCGGCGACGACATTGCGCCGGTCGACCGCCGGGCGTTGCACGACCTTAAGGAGGGTGCCGGCATCTTCCGGGGACCGGCGGATCGAGTCCAGGCCGGCGTTTAACTGTTCGATGCTCGGGTGGGTCACCGGATCGCTCGAACGGACCATCAACCAGCCCTCATCTGATTCCGCGGCAGCTGCCGCTACTCCGCCCGTGGCGGCCCCTCCACTCTATTCGAGATTGGCGCCGCCAGCGTCTCCGCCGACCTCGGACCCGGACGCCGGTGCGACGGCCAATCGGTAGGTCTTTTCGGGCGGCAAAGCCGCGCCATCGCCAGTCCCGGCGTGGCCGAATCCGGTCGTTTTCCGGAATTTTTGCGCGGCCGGCGCCTGTTCACAGACTGGCGGACCAGGGCCCCGGAACCGGGAAGGCCTCGTCGTCGCCCGGCCAGGCGGGGATCGTCGCGATGATGAAGCGGAGCGCTGCGTCACCGGTGTTGCGGAACTGGAAGCGGGCACCCAGGGGGATGGAAACGCTTACGCCGGGGGCCAGTTCGACGACCGTTTCGCGATCGCCCTGGCGTCGCCACAGCTGGCCGCCGCCCTCCAGGCAGTACCAGAGTTCTTCGACGGTTCGGTGCGCCACCGCGATCGACACCCGACCCGGTGCCAGCGAGCAATGAACCATGCTGGCGCGCGGCGTTTCGGCCAGCAAGCGGATTTCGGACCCGTCCGGGGCCAGCGCGTCGTACGCGTCCGGCAGTTCAAGGAAGTCGAAACCGGTTTTCAATTGCAGCTCATCCCCGGGCCAATCAACGTCGTCGGAACCGCGGTGCATGGGGCGTTTCCCGGCGCGACTAGTTCCGCGCGACTACTCCGCAGCCGACCCGACCACCGGCTCCCGCGTCGGCGCCGTACGTGTCACCCTTCTCGTGGACGATGATCGCGGAACCGTCCCCGTCGAAAAGGGAATTGGGCTCGCCGTCGGCAAGGGAAATGGCGCCGCTGAAGAAGTCGGCGCGGGCGATCCCGTCGGCGCCGGCGTAAATGTTGGGAAGGTCTCCGGCGTGGTGCCCTTCCGGGTTGAAGTAGCCGTGCTCGATGCCGGAGGGAGCGAAATGGTCGCCAGCGGCGGAGAAGTCCGGCGCGCAACTTCCCGTCTCGTGGATGTGGAATCCGTGGGCACCGGGCGTCAACCCGCTAAGGTCCGCCTGCACCAGCACGCCCCGTTCCGCCTGGGTGAAGGTCACCGTGCCCAGAGACTCGCCCTCGGGACTCATGACCTGGGCGCTGGCGGTGGTCGCAATCTCCAGCGGACCGGATTCCGCGGGTCCGCAGGCGGCCGCAATCGCCGCCAGCAGCGAGACCGCAATGGCGCAACACACCTTGGCTCTGGACTTCATGCCAATCTCTCTCCGCTGCCGGGGCTGAATCAGAAACCCGCTACAAGATTTGAATCAGCTGCTTGCGGCCAATTTTCCCGTTTCCGGCCGGCCCCAGGCCGGTCTCTGCCCTCCGGACAACTCCGGTAATACGCGACGGCGCGACGCGCCCGCCCGGGACAAGCGGAACCCGAAGGGCCAACGCGCCGAACGTCTAAGAGACCAGGTGGGCCCGGAGCACGTCCTCGTCGAACTCGACGCCGAGTCCGGGACCGTCAGGTGGCGTGATGTAGCCGTTCTCCACGACCAGCGGTTCCTTGAAGATCTTGCGGTGCAGCGGCCCCACGTTGGCTTCCTGGATCAGGAAATTTGGTGAGCAGGTATCGATCTGAATCGCCGCCGCCGCGGCAACTGGCCCGCAGTACATGTGCGGGGCGATCATCGCGTAATGCGCCTCGGCCATGCCCGCGATCTTCTTGGCTTCGGTTATGCCGCCACACTGGCCGACGTCGAGCTGGATGATCTGGGCCGCCTGCTGCTCCAGCACGCGCGCGAATTCGTACTTGGTGACCAGGCGTTCGCCGGTCGCGATCGGAATGCTGGTGTGGGCGGCGATGCGGGCCATCTCCTCGACCTTTTCCGGCATCACCGGTTCCTCGAACCAGAACGGGTTGTAAGGCTCAAGATACTTGGCCACGCGGATCGCGCTGTAGGTCGGCATCTGCCCATGCGTCCCGATGGCGACCTCGAGCCGGTTGCCGACCGCGTTGCGGATGCTCTCGAAGATCCTGCCCGCGTGCTCTATCTCTGAAAGCGAGATGTCGCGGATGGGGTGGAGCGGCATGAACGGGTCGATCTTGCAGGCAGTATTGCCCGCCTCCAGGAGCATTTCCGCGACTTCGCCGGCTTTTTCGGGTCGCTCTCGGATGCCTTCGCTGGGCATGTATGCATAGGCGCGCAGGCGTTCGTGGTAGCGGCCCCCCAGCAGGTTGTAGATCGGTTGATTGGCGGCCTTGCCGGCGATATCCCAGAGCGCCATGTCGATCGCGCTGATCACCGGCGTCGAATAGAGGCTGGGATGGCGCAGATCGTGGCGGGTTCCGTACATGCGGTCCCAGATCAGCTCGATGTTCAGAGGGTTCTCGCCGAGCACGAATTGGCCGACGAACTCCTCGATCAACCTGACCTGCGACTTCAGGTCGTCGGGATGGTTCGAATAGGCGCTGCCGGCGATCCTTTCGCCGATGCCGGAGATTCCCTCGTCGGTCTGTAGCTCGAGAAAGAGGAAGTACCTGCCGCCGATGTACGGCGGCTCCGCTTCGACGACCATCGTCTTTAGCCCGGTGACCTTCATCATCCCTCATCCCTCTGTCGGGGACTGCCCTTCAGCGGGCGTTGCGAATCGACTAGATGGTAACTGTGGGCGGAACCCTGGCCTAGCGCGGCCCTTATTGCCGCCGGCTGTCGGGCGCGGTCAAGCCGCTCGGCGCGTTTAGCGGAACGAAACCCAGTGCCGGCGGCGCTGGAACGGGTACCCGGGAACCGAGGTGCGCCGCCTAGTCTCGCCGGCGAACAGGCCGCGCAGGTCGAGATCGAAGCCGGCTTCATAGACGCCCGCCACGGCCGCCGCGAACCCGCGGTCGGCGACCGGTTCCCCCAGAGTCGCAATCACCTTAGGGCCGGCACGCTCGCCCGAGTCCGGCCAGGCCGCCGAAATCCGCTCTGCCAGCCCGGGCCCGGGGCCCAGTCCGATCACCGCATCGATGCCGAGTCCGGCGAGGGCCGCGGCGCATTCGGCGGCGGCAACCGGCGCCCGCAGCTGGCGGTTCCAGTAATCTGCGTCGAGCAGGGTTTCGGAATCGATTGCCCGGCCGCTGGCACCGCTGATCAGTGCCAGCGATGGCGGCGCGGATTCGATACCGGCAAGGATCGATTCGAACCCGGTGTCCGGTGCCAACCCGGCACCCGGGAAAACCGCCATGAGTTCGCCGCGGGCGGCCGCGATGCGCAGTCCGTCTTCGAGGGTCAGCGCCCCCGCCGCCTGGGCGGCCGCCAGTTCGCCGGGACCCTGCCCCAGGACCGCGGTCGGCAATACGCCCACCCCGGACCACAGGGCCGTCAGCGCGCACCCAAGCGCATATGTCGCCGGCTGGGCCCAGGCGGGATCGTCGAGGCTGGCGGCGCCCTGGTCCGGGTCGAACATTGCCTCGAGCAGCGACGCGACGCGTTCGGAGCGAATCAATTCGTCGCAGCGTTCCAGCACCGCGCGGACGGCCGGCTCGGTCTCGAAAAGTTCCCGTCCCAGGGTTATGGCCTGGCTGCCCAGCGCGGGGTAGACGAAGGCAAACCTGCGCGGCGGATCGGGATCGGGCTCAACGTCGCCCACGGCGACCGCGCGCAACTGCGACCGCAGGGATTCGGCATCGTCGAACACCAAGCCTGCCCGGTGATCGAAGTGGCTCCGGCCCACCGCGGCCGTCCAGGCCATGTCAGCGAGCGCTGCGGCGTCCGCAGGGTCGGTTTTCGATCCGTCCTGCAGGTCCAGCCACTCCGCGTAACGTTCGGCCAGCCCGCGGAGCGCCGCGCCGGATTTCGCCGACAGCGACAGCAGTCGCAAGTTGCGCGGCGCGCACGCGCCGGACGCCGGCGCGCCGGCCCCAGCGGGCGGAACCTGCACCGCGGCGCCGACCGGCACCCGCACGCCGTCCAATTGGGTCGGCGGGCTCTGCGCCGATTCGTATCCGGTTACGACCACGTTGGCATTGGTGCCCGACATTCCGAACGCGCTCACCGCCGCCACCGGCGCCCGTCCGTTGCCGTCCGGCCAGGGGGTCGGACTCGCCGTCACCCGCACCGGCAAGCGGTTCCAGTCGATGTTCTCACTGGGGTTTTCGAAATGAATCTGGCGCGGAATTGAACCCTGGCGCATCGCCAGCACCGTCTTTATCAGGCTGGCGATGCCGGCCGCCCATTCGAGATGGCCGATGTTGGCTTTCACTGATCCGAGCAGTAGCGGGCGGTCGTCGGGGCGGCCCCGCCCGTAGACGGCGGACGCCGCTTGGATCTCGATCGGATCGCCCAGCGCCGATCCGGCCCCGTGCGCTTCCAGGTAGTCCACGTCCGCCGGGGCGAAGCCGGATTGTGCCAGCGCTTCCTCGAGCACCCGTTCCTGGGCCGGCCCGTTGGGGACCGTGAGGCCGGCGCTGGCCCCGTTCTGGTTGATCGCCGAACCCCGGATCACACCCCAGATCCGGTCGCCGGCGGCCTCGGCGTCGCTCAACCGCTTCAGCGCGATGATGCCGCACCCGTCGCTGCGCACGAACCCGTCGGCGGCGGAGTCGAACGTCGAGGAACGGCCGCTTTCCGAGATCATTCCCAGGTCGTCGAGGAACCGCGCCAGGCCCTGCGAGAGGGGAACGTTGACTCCGCCGGCGAGCGCCAGGTCCGCCTCGCCGCGCTGCAGCCCCGCGACCGCCTGGTGCACCGCCACCAGCGAGGATGCGCAGACCATGTCCAGCCCCATGGCCGGCCCCTCGAGCCCCAGCGCGAAGGCCACCCGGCCGACCGCCATGCTGCCGGCCGTGCCCACGAAGCTGTCTTCGGCACCGCCGGCGGCGATCACGTCCCGGTATTCGTTGCCGCCGACTCCGATGTAAACGCCGGTGCGGCTGCCCCGCAAACCCCCGGGGTCGATGCCGGCGTCCTCGAGCGCCAGCCAGGTCGTCTCCAGCAGCAGTCGCTGGCGCGGGTCCATGTGGCGCGCCTCGATCGGCGAAATCCGGAAGAAGCGCGAGTCGAAGCGGTCGATTCCTTCGATGAAGGCTCCGCGGCGAAAAATGGACTCGGTCGCGTTGGGGTCTCCGTAAAGCCCGTCCCACGGATAGGGGTCGGTACGTCCCTCGCTGACCAGATCGGCGCCGGCCTCGAGCTGCCGCCAGAAGCCGAGCGGATCCTCGGCGCCGGGAAACCGGCAGCCAATTCCCACGATCGCGATCCCGTCGCGGTCCGAATCGATCGTCCGCCGGATTTCCGGCTCGGGTTCGGGGGCGGGCTCGCCTTCGCCGTCTTGACCGCCGAGTTCTTCGGCCAGATGGCCGGCCAGGGCGGTGATGTCGGGGTAGTCGAACACCAGCGTGTTCGACGCGGTGTACTGGCCGGCGAAAGCCCGGTTCAGGCGGTTGCGCAGCTCCACCGCCATCAGCGAGTCCATTCCCAGATCGAAGAACCCCACGTCCGGCGCCGGCGGTGAAGCGAGGCGCAGCACCGCCTGGACCTCCTGCTGCAGGAATGTGGCCAGGATCGCATCGTTGCCGACCACCGGCGCGCCACGGAGCTGGGCGAGCAGGTCGGTCGGGGCCATCCCGGCTTCGCCCTCGGGCGCCTCGGCCTCGGCCAGGAGCTCCTCCAGAAACGCCGGACGGTCCTCGATTGCATCCTCGAACACCGCCCAGTCCATCGCCATTACCACTGAATTGGTCGCGTCCTCGCGCACCAGCCGCTCCAGCGCCCGAATCCCCTGCTGCGGCGTAAACCAACGGCCGCCAAGTGCCGCCCGGCGACGTTCGATCCGATCTTTCTGTTCGGCGGCTTCGCCGATTTCCGACCAGGCGCCCCAGGCGATTGACTGACCCGGGAGCCCCAGCGCGCGCCGGTGGCCGGCCAGCTGATCCAGGAAAGCGTTGGCGGCGGCGTGATTGCCCTGGCCCGGATTGCCCATCACCCCGACCCGGCTGGAGAACAGGACGAACAGGTCCAGGTCGAGGTGCTGGGTCGCCCGATGGAGGTGCCAGGCACCCGCGATCTTGGGGCGCAGAACCCGGTCGAAACTCTCCCAGGTCTGGTTGCCGATTGCCGCGTCGGACAGCACGCCGACACTGTGGATCACGCCGCCGAGCGGCGGGTGATCCCGCTCGATGCGGGCCAGCATCGAATCGATTGCCGCCGGATCGGTCACGTCGGCCAGCTCGACGCCAATGTCGATTCCCTTCGCCCGCAGTCCGTCGATGACCGTCTTGACTTGGGGATCCGGGTCGCGGCGCCCGTTGAGCACAATGGCCCCGGCGCCGCGGTCGGCGAGCCACTCGGCCACCGCGCAGCCGATCCCGCCCAGCCCGCCGGTGACCAGGTAGGTGCGGTCGGCTCGCAGCTGGCCGCGCGCCAGCGGCGGCAGGGTCAGGACGATTTTTCCGAGATGTCGGGCAGCCCGCATGAACCCCAACGCGGCGCCGGCCTCGGCCAGCGGCCAGCGGCTATGGATGATGGTCTCCAGTTCGCCGTTGGCGAACCGGCCCATGATCTGGGTTAGCACCTCGCCGACCCAGGCTGGATCGGTCTTTTTCAACACGTCGAGTTCCAGGATCGAGTAACCGACGTCGGGGCGAACCGCGGCCATTTCCGCCTCGCTGAGGATGTCGCGCCGCGCCAGCTCGACGAATCGGCCGCCTTCCATCAGGCAGCTGAGGCTGGCGTCGATGAACCCTTCGCTGGTCAGGCTGTTTAGCACCACGTGGACGCCGTGTCCGTCGGTGGCCTCGAGGATCTGCTCGCCGAAATCGGTCGTGCGGCTGTCGAATACGTGCCGGACCCCGATCGACCGCAGGTAGCCCTGCTTGGGCGCGCTGGCGGTGGCGAACACTTCCGCTCCCGCCGCCCGGGCGAGGCTTATCGCGGCCAGGCCCACGCCGCCCGCACCGGCGTGGATCAGGACCCGCTCGCCCTCGGCGAGCCCCCCGGCCAGCTGATAGGAGAGTTCGGCCGAGACGTACGCGCTGGGAATGGTGGCCAGCGCCGAACTGGAAGCCTCCGGCGGCGCCGCGGCGACCAGCAGTTCGTGCGTGTCCATTTCCGGACCGAACGCGCCGAACCCCAGTCCGACCACCCGGTCGCCGACTTCGACCGCGGTCACCTCGGATCCGACCGCGATGACGTTGCCGCACATCTCCCGGCCCAGGTTGCCCTCTTCGATAAAGCCCAGCGAGCGGAAAACGTCCCAGAAGTTGATCCCGGCGGCGTCCACCGCAACCCGAACCTCGCGCGGTTCGAGGCCGCGCGTCGGGAGGGACATTACCTCGGGCCGGTCGAAGACCCCCGCCCGGTCCGGTGTCAGCACCCAGGACGAATCCTCGGGCAGCGCCAGCCGGCCGCCGCCGTCGCCGGAACGGACAAGTCGGGCCGCCAGGCGGCGGCCGGAACGGTGAACGATGTGGTTCTCGGTGTCGGGGTACAGGAATTCGTCGGCCAGGCCGGACTCGGCGTCGGCCACCGCCGGATCCAGGTCGAGCATGCGCGGCTGCAGATGGCCGGTTTCCAGGGCCAGAGCTTTGCCCAGACCCCAGAGCGTCGCGCCGGCGAGTTCGCCGCCGCGCTCGCGTTCGGTCACCTGTCCCCCGCGGGTGATGAACCAGAGCCCCTTCTGCGGCATCGCGTCGGAATCGGCCAGACCCTGGACCAGCGCCAGCGCAACCGCCACCGACCCCGAAACGTCGTCGAACATCTCGGCCGCCGAGGCCCCGGCGCCGTGTCCGTTAAGGGCGTGCAGGTGGATTACGCCGCTGAACGGGACGTTTTCGGGGAGCTGTGCAAACAACGTTCGCCAGGATTCCCGGTCGGTCCGGTCCACGGCGGCGCCGAAAACTCCCGCCGAGTCGCCGTTCGGCAGGGCTCCGGCGGTCGTGCCTTCATCGGCCACCAGAACCGTCTGGTTGCGTTCGGCTAGCTGCGACGCCAGCCCGGCGTGGTGGCCGGCGCCGGTCAGGACCCACAACCCGCGGGGTTCGCTGACCCGGGCCGGTCCCTGGGCGACTATCACCCCTTTGTCGAGCGGTTTGGTCTTGTCGGACTCGTCGACCCCGAGGACTTCGACGGCGGCAAATCCGGCGTCGCCGAGCGCGCGCCGCCATACCGGCGGTCCGGCCAGCGCGTGGTGCGGACGGTAGTCGTCGGCGAACCGCCACCATCCGTCCAGCTGGCCAAACGTCAGGTCCATCCACCCCAGGCCGCGCAGGTTCTCGAGCGCGATCAACTGTCCCGACGGGGCCAGAAGCGCGGCGCAGTGCCCCAGGGTTTCGGTCAGGTAGCGCGTCGCGTGCAGAACGTTGGAGGCAATGATCAGGTCGTAGCCGTGCTGGTCAAATCCCTGCTCGATCGGATCCTTCTCGATATCGAGCGGGCGGTACTGGATGGCGCCGCCGCCGTCGCCGAAGCGCGCTTCGGCCTCGGCGAAGAATCCGGCCGAGATATCGGTGTAGGTGTAGTCGTAACGTCCATCCGGCAGTTCGGGCAGGACCGACGCCGTGGCGGACCCGGTCCCGGCCCCGACCTCGATGACTCGCAGGCGACGGCGGTCCGGGAGCCTGTCCACCAGGGCGCGCACGGCCTCGGACAGCATCCGGTTGGCCGCCCGTGCGACCGGGGCCTTCAGATAGAGATCGGCGGCGGTCGGTTCGCCGCTGCTAAACAGCAGCGTGAGCGGGTCGGCGTCCCCACGCAGCACTTCGCCCAGCGCGGCGCCGGACCGCCGGAACAGTCCGACTTCGATCTGGCCGTGTTCATAGCGTTGCGCCATCGTGTCGGCGAACCCCGCCGGATCCCGGGGCAGTTCCTCGGGCAGCTGGTCGTCGGTCCCAATCCGGACGAGGAATCCGCCGTCTTTTTCCGTCAGGACGCCGGCCTGGGCGAGCATTTCGAACATCCTGCGGAACAGACGCTTGTGTTCCGGGGCGACATTGAGTTCGCGGCGCAGTTCCTCGACATCGACGGCCGTCCCCCGACTGCGCCGCCAGCCGAGTTTTTCCAGCGTCGCCAGCGCGTAGGAGCGCGACCACTGCTCGAGGTCCTCGAGCAAGTCGTCCCGATTGCCGGGGTCGACCCCGGCGTCCGTCAAGTAGTCGGCGAACAGCTCCGACCCGGCCGCGACCGCGGACGGTACGGGAAAGAAATCGGCGGGTATCAGGCCCGATGCGAGCGGACGCTCGCGCCAGGCGACCTCGTAGAGCAGGTCGCTCGCCCCTTCCACGGCCGAAAGCAGGGCCGCCCGGGTGGCGCGTTTGACCGCGTAACCGCTGAAACCGCCGATCAGATCGCCGGCGTCGTCGAGGATCCGCAGCTCCCCGCTGAGCACCTCGGGTTGCCCATCGGCATTGGGTTCGCCCGCGCCCGGGGCCTCGTTCATGCGCACGTGGCAGTAAATGCGGTCCGGCAGGGGCCCGTTTAACCAGAACCGTTCCCAGCCGAAGGGCAGGTAGGTCGGCTCATCGGGGCCGCCGTCCATGTTGCGGGCCAGGCCCACGACCTGAAAGCAGCCGTCGAGCATTAGCGGGTGGGCATCCAGTCCGCCGCGGCTGACGAATTCCGGCAGTTCGATCTGGGCCAGCGCCTCGCCCGGACCGGTCCAGATCTGGGTCAGGGTGCGGAACGAGGGACCAAGGTCAATCCCGGTGGCCGATTTGGCGCGGTAGTAGTCGGCTATGCCCGCCGGCGACATCCTGGATCTGAGGCCCGCAAAGTCCGCGGGACCGCCGTCTTCGGGGAGCGACCCGCCATGCAGGACGCGCCCTTCCACGTGCAACGTCCAGTCACCTTCGGGACCCTTGCTGAAGATCTGCAGCGACTTGGCCGGCGACTGCTCGGCGTCATCAAGCAGAAGCTGGATCCGGCGCCCTTCGGGGTCTGCGCCCGATTCGGCGGCCCGGGTCGGGAACACCAGCGCGTTGTGCAGCTGCACCTCTTCCAAAAAGACCTGATCGCCGCCCTCGGCCCGGGCCGCCGCGCAGGCCATCGCGCAGTAGAGCGCGCCGGGTGCGATCACCCGGCCGAAGACCAGGTGGTCGGCCAGCCAGGCCGGTTCCGATTCGAATATCTCGGCCTCGAAGGAGACGCCGCCGCGGGCCGATTCATGGCGATCCCCGAGCAGCGGGAGGCCCGCCGCGCCGCGCCGACGCCCGGCCTGCGGGATCCAGTGCCGCGAACGCTGGAACGGATATCCGGGCAGCGAGATCCGCCGCGGCGCCTCTCCTTCGAAAAGGCCGGCGAACGAGATTTCAAGGCCCAGTTCGTAGGACCGCGCCACCGCATCGACGAAGCCGCTCGCGGGTCCGGAATCGGATCCCCGGCGGCGCGGACGGCGCATGCTGGCCAGAACGGCCGGGGCCGGCGGCCCGTGTCCATCGGGCTCGGACTCCGGCCAGGCGAGAGTCGTCATCGGGCCCAGCAGGGCGTGCGGCCCGATTTCGATCACCAGATCGACTCCGAGCTCGGCCATGGTTCTTACCCCGCCGGCGAACGCGACCGCCTGCCGCGCGTGTTCGCGCCAGTAGGCCCCGTCCAGGGATAGGTCGGGCCCGACCGCTTGTCCGGTCAGATTGCTTACGAAGGTGAGATCGGGGGGCCGGATCGCGACTTTGGCGAGCGAGGCTTCGAGCGCGTCCAGGGCGGGTTCGACCAGGGCGCTGTGGAATGCCCGGGTCGTGTTCAGCCGGGAAACTCTAATGCCCCGGGCACCGAACCGCGCAAGGATCGCGTCGATGTCTGCGGCGCGGCCGCTTACGACCTGATGGGCGCCGTTGTCGGCCGAAACGTCCAGCACCGCGCCGGGCTCCACCGCCTTGTAGGCGCTTACTTCCGCGGCCACTTCCGGCGGCGGGGCAAAGACCGCGGCCATGTTCCCCGGGTCGGTTTCCGAGAGCAGCGTTCCGCGGGCGGCCGCGAAGCGCATGCCGTCCTCGAGGCTGAAAACGCCGGCCGCCCAGGCGGCCGCGATTTCGCCGACGCTGTGGCCCATCACGACGCCGGGCCGCACCCCCACGCTGTCCCAGAGAGCGGTCAGCGCGCATTCCAGGGCGTACAACGCCGGCTGCTCCCAGGCCGTGTCCCCGAGGTCGCCGGTCGATCCGTTGCGACCGAACATCACATCCAGCAGCGATTCCCCGCGGGCTTCCCGGAAGGCCTCTTCGCATCTGTCCAAGACCGCCCTGGCGACTGGTTCGTGATCGTAGAGATCGCGGCCCATTCCGAGCCATTGGCTGCCCTGGCCGGTGAATGCGAAAGCGATTTTGGCGGGGACTCCGGCTGCCCTGCCCGCGCCCTCGATGACGTCCCGGAGGCCCGCGCGCAGAGATTCGGCGTCGCCGAATGTCACGCCCGCGCGGTGATCGAAATGTTGGCGTCCGGCACCCGCCGTCCACGCCATGTCGGTGAGCGCCTGTGCGGCGAGCCGATCGTCGGACCAGTCATCCGACTGCCCGGCGAGCCAGGTCAGGTAGCTGCCCGCCAGGTCCTTTAAAGCGCCCTCGGATTTGCCGGAAATGGGCAGGAAACGGCTCTGCCGGCGCGCGGTCGGTTCGTTTGCCGGGCCCGGGACGCCGTCCGGACCGCGGTACTCCTCCACCAGCATGTGGGCGTTGGTGCCGGATATTCCGAAGGAGTTGACGGCGGCGAGGCGCGGCCGGCCGTCGCGTTGCGGCCAATCGATCATCGAATCGGTGATCTGCAGCGGCACCCGGTCCCACTCGATGGCTGGATTGGGGTTCTCAAAGTGCAGGTGCCTGGGAATGATTCCCCGATTGACCGTGAGGACCGCCTTGATCAGACCGGCGACCCCGGCCGCCGACTCCAGGTGGCCGATGTTGGTCTTGACCGAACCAACCAGCAGCGGCCGGTCGCCGTCGCGCTCGCGGCAGTAGGCATTGGCGACGGCTTCGATTTCGATCGGGTCACCCACCGCCGTACCGGTGCCGTGGGCTTCAAGGTAGTCAACGTCGTTGGCCCCGGCACCGGCGTGCGAGAGTGCGGCCTCGATCACCTGCTCGAGCGCCGGAACGTGCGGGACCGTCAGGCCGGAACTGGCCCCGCCGTGATTGACGGCCGACCCGCGAATGACCGCCCAGATCCGGTCGCCGTCGCGTACGGCTTCGCTCAACCGCTTCAGGACCACGACACCGCAGCCCTCGCCGCGCACGTAACCGTTGGCCGAGGCGTCGAACGCCTTGCACTGACCGTCCGGTGACAGCATCATCGAATCTGCCCGCAGTTCGTAAATGCGGCCGTTCAGGATTGCCTGGACTCCCCCGGCGATGGCCAGGTCAGCTTTGCTCTGCTGGAGGTCGGCTACCGCGTCGTGGACTGAGACCAGCGACGATGCGCAGGCCGCGTCGACCGCTTTTGCCGGCCCCATAAGGCCGAGCACGAAGGAGACCCGTCCGCTGGCGCCGTTGAGGTTGGTTCCGCTGAGGGCGTAAAGGCACCCCGCCGCTTCGGTCGGGCGAGACGAGTCGACGACCAGCATGCGGTATTCGTCGTTGCTGATCCCGGCGTAGACGCCGGTGCGGCTCCCGCGCAGAGTTGCGGCGTCGATTCCGGCGTCTTCGAGAGCCAGCCAGCTCATTTCCAGCATCATGCGTTGCTGGGGATCGAGCAGTTCGGCTTCTACCGGGGAGATGCGGAAGAACTCCGCATCGAATTGATCTATGTCGTCTACGAACGCCCCGAAGCGACAGGCTTGGGCCCGCTCCGCGGTGTCTGGAAACAGCTCCGCCATGCGACCGCTGCCGGAGTTGGGGTCACCTTCCCGTACCGAGTTCTGACCGGATTCCAGCAGGTCCCAGAATGCCGGGATGTCTGGTGCACCCGGAAACCGGCAGGCCATCCCGATCACGGCGATGGGCTCACCGTGCTGCGCGGACTGGCTCTTGCGGGACACGTTCAATGTCTCAATTTCGAAGGCCGACAGAAACGAGGGCCGTTCTCGGGCCGCGCAACCGGACTAATCCCGTCTCGTGCGGTCCGCTGGGCTTACGGTCCGATACAGCCGCATGCGAGAACCCATCCAATGTCAATCGACACCATTCAAGTTCGTCGATTCTCCCACCCGGACCCGACCTGGACAGTGGCAGATTGCTCGTCACGAGGCGTAGCTGCGGCCGGATTTGCCCCCGCGATACCAGGCCGCCGTTCCACACCGGGCGCGCTTGGCCCGCCGCTTGGACTCGGCTGGGTCCAATTCGGCGGCCGGCATCTCCGACCGGCGATGCGGGAAGAGGCTAGTATCGATTCGGGACGTGGCCGAGATGTGATTTGCTGCGTACCGAGGGCCAACCACCAAAGGAATCAGCCAATGCCATCGACCGCAGACCGTCTCCGGGAATTGATCAGCGAAAACATCGAAGTTGACGGCAAGCCGGTGGATGTGCCGGACGACATGAGTTTCTCTCTCACCGCCGCCGGGGTTTCCTCGCTCGACCTGGTCGCGTTCGGAAAACTGGTCAGTCAGGAATTCGGCGTTGCTTTCGAACTCAAGGACTGCACCGAGATCGACAGCCTCGGAAAACTCGTCGCGTTCATCGAAGACAAGGCCGCGTAGGGCGCAGATTTCGCTCGATTCGCGGTTGCAGCCGGGTTTGTAGTCCAGACCACTTAGCTGCACCGGCGGTCCTGGCTGCCGAAAACCCACCGTCGATTGCCACGCGGGCATCCCTGCGTGACAGCCTCTGCGGACGCCTTCCGAAGTGCCGGCTCACTGGTGGAGCCAATCGTCAAGGGATAACAGGCCCGACCAAGCTGGCGGCGCACGCTTAGCCCACGAAGCGGCTAACCGTTGTAACGAATCGCTGCCGACTTGGTCTGCGGTTCAGCGTTGGGTTGCTTTCCTGCGCTCTAGTGCGCCCTGGATTAAGCCTCGAACTGCCGGCCGGCCGGCATCATCTAGCGAGCGAATCTTCACATGGCGCATTTTGGCGCCGGTTCCCTCAAGCAACCCCTCCGGGTCCGCCAGTTCGACTGCCTGGTAGAAACCGAGGTTTATCCACCTTTTGGCGGGTTGAATGTAGGCGTAGCCGTCGATCATCTTCCTTGGGCCAATTCCATAGGTTGCGGCCCGGTCGCCGAGACGGACCACCTCGTTGGCGTTTGGATCGACCTCGAACACCGTCTCCCTTACAGCCCTGGCAATTGGATGCAGAGGTTCTTCCGTGATCGCTAGCAATTCGTCGAATGTTCCATATCTGGTTTTGGGCATGGTCCTGCTGCCTTTCTTTGCGGTTTCAGCTGAGCAATCTTGAGGGCGTAAGCACGGCGCTGGGAGGAGATTGCCGACCCTAACGAGTCTTCATCGGGAAGTGGGCCGCGCCGGCCCAATCACCGCAATCGCAACGAAGGCGACGACCCACTATGGGAACCTACTTCCCCATTCATGCTCCCGCCGCCGATGCTGGCGACTACGCCGGCTCAGGCCTGCTCAACCCGACCACGTCATAGCTCATTTCGACCAGCCTCCTGGCGGACTCCATGTTCCTGGCGTTCGGGTTCGGGGTCTGCATCGGCCAGCCGCCCCGGCGGCACTGCTTGTCCCGGTAGAGCACACTGCTCTGGCTGAAGTAGGCGCCCGAGTGGTTCGTTGCGGAGTCGGAAAGCAGGCAGTGCAGTGTGGTCTGGGCCGATTGCTCGTTGCTGTCGGAGACTAGTCGGCTGAGGGGCCGCATGACGGCCATTGCGGCCCGTATTGGCAGGCTGCCACCGGACCCGAAGTTCGACCTAGCCCACCCGGGGTGTAGCGAGAAGACGGTCACCCCCGTGCCGGCAAGTCGTTCGGCGAGTTCCTTTGCATAGAGGACGGTCGCCACTTTCGCTTCGGCGTAGGCGGCGAAGTTGCGGAATTCCCGGCGCTGGTAGTTGAGATCGTCGAGGTTTACGTTCGGCCGGTTCTTGTCGCTGCCGGCGTGCACCACCGATGAGACGATCGCCATGCGTGAGGGTGCACTCGCTCGCAAGGTGTCCAGTAACAACTCTGTAAGCAGGAAGTGACCGAAGTAGCTCACGCCGATGGTCAATTCGATTCCGTCCTTCGTGTACTGGGGCCCCTGGCCCATCGAGACGAGTCCGGCATTGCACGCCAAGCCGTCCAAGCGGTCGTGATTTGCATTGAATTCGGCGACGAAATCTCGGACTGACTGAAGGTCGGCCAAGTCCAGGCGCATGACCTCGTGGCTGCCATTGAGTCCGCTGAAGCTCCGCGCCGCCTCTCTGCCTGCATCGGTTCTGCGGCAGGCCAGTACGACGTGCCCGCCCTGCCTGACCAACTGGCGAGTGGTTTCGAGGCCGACGCCAGAGTTGGCGCCGGTCACGATGAAGGTCTTTCCGCTCAGGTCCTTCGACCGGGTCGCTGCGTCAAGCGACAGTCTCTTGCGAAACATGGCTCCCTTTTGGTTGGGTTCTTGCCACCGCGCGCCGGGTGGCGTCAGCTAAATGGACTACCTGAAGATGTCACCCAGCCCAGCCCAGTGGACGGTGGGAGAAGCTGACGGCCCAGCGCGCCGCGGCCCAAAGGAACGCCTATAAACCCAGCCGGAAACTCAGCGCGAAGGTTCTTGATTTAGTTCAAGTCTGGTGGGGAAGGAGGGACTCGAACCCTCACGGGTTTGAACCCACGTGATCCTAAATCACGCTCGTCTGCCAATTCCGACACTTCCCCGCCGGGGCGCTGCGGCCTGGCCGCGGTCGGACCGCCCGATTCTCCGCGAACTTTACCCGTTGAATCGAGCGGAGACTTCAGCCCAGTTGATCACGTTGTTGAAAGCCGCAATGTAGGCCGGCCGAAGGTTCTGGTACTTGAGGTAGTAGGCGTGTTCCCACACATCGATGCCCAGAAGCGGCGTTCCGGAACCGTCCATTAGCGGATTGTCCTGGTTCGCCGTATCGGTCACGGCCACGCCGCCGCCAGTTTTGACCAGCCAGGCCCAACCGGAACCGAACCGCCCCGCCGCGGCAGCGGCGAGTGCCGATTCGAACCCGTCCAAGCCGCCGAACGCGGCATCGATCGCGGACTTTAGCTCGGCCGAAGCGTTGGCGTCGTAACCGGAGCCACCGGGGGCGATGACCTGCCAGAAAAGGCTGTGGTTGTAGTGGCCGCCGCCGTTGTTGCGTACCGCGGTCTGTATTCCGGCGGGCAGGCCGCCCAGATCGCTGACCAGGTCTTCCACGCTCCGGCCGGCCAGGTCGTCGTGCCCTTCGAGCGCGGCGTTCAGGTTGGCCACGTAGGTGGCGTGGTGACGGTCGTGGTGGATTTCCATGGTGCGCGCGTCGATGTGCGGCTCGAGCGCGTCGAAGGCGTATCCGAGGTCGGGAAGTTCGTGGGCCATAAACTCCTGCTTTCGTTGGGGCGTCTGGCTCGCGGTCCGGGGTCTTTGAATCGGCGACCCTGCGGGACCGAGCAATCTGCGGCGAAATGGGCCGCGTGCCGAGCCAAAGCGGTGGTACAGGCAAATAATAGGTTGGGCACGGGCGGCCGATCCTCGCCCCCAAGGTGGCGCCGAGGCTGTCCCGATATCCAGCATCACCGCGAAAGGCCGTCGAATTGTCCCGATTCGGAGACTGCATCTCCCACATTGACGAAATACCGCCGTTCGAGTACGAGCAGCCGACCGAATTCGGCGGGCGCGGAACGCGCATCGGCATATCGCGGGCGACCGGCGGGGCCCGCTTGGAACTCGACATCACGATCGTGGCGCCGGGCGACCGGTTGAGCTTCGCGCACTGGCATTCGGCGTCGGAGGAAGTGTTCTACGTGATGAAGGGGACGCCCACGGTCGTAATCGACGGCGAGGAGCACCAATTGCGAGCCGGGTCAGTGCTGACCCGCCCGGCCGGGTCGGGGATCCCGCACCACTTTGAAAACAACGGCAGCGAAGATGCCTGGATCATGGGCGCCAACAACGTCCCCGAGTCCGACGAGGTCGACGAGGTATTCAGGCCCGAGATCGGCCTGGCCTACAACACGCGCACCGGCCAAGAGCGCGCCATGTGAACGCCGCCGGCGACTTTGATGCAAAATTCGCCGGGACCGGGCGAACGCCCGCCGGAGCCGGGAGGCTGCGGATGACCCGGATCGATCCGACCGGCCCCGGTTTCGCCAGCACCTAAGGTTGGGAAATGGGGAATTTGAACGTACCGGCACTGATGCGGGTCGCAATCGCGCTGGTCGCGATCCTGGTCGTGGCGGTGCTGATTTTTGTTTTCGTCCAGCAGCAGACCGCCGACGAAGGTCCGGCTCCGGTCGAAATCGGGGCCACGCCCACCGAATTGGCCCAGCTCAACCGGCTCGGGATTTCGGTCCAGGGGCAAGCGATGCGCTCGGTCGAACCCGATCACGCGATAGTGAGCCTGGGAATCGAGGCGGTCGGACCCACTTCGGCCGAGGCCACCGCCGAACTCTCGGGCAAGTCCAACCAGATTGTTCAGGCGGCCGCCGACGCCGGCGTTGCCGAAGCCGATATCCAGACCAGCGGGCTGTCGTTGTTCCCGGTATACGGGGACATCGACGAACTCCAGCAGCCGACGATCCTGGGCTACCGGGCCAGTGCCAACTACACCATTACCGTCCGCGCCATCGATGACGTTGCCACGGTCCTGGACGCGGCCCTGGAAGCCGGCGCCAATTCGATCGACGGGGTCGAATTTGCTTCAAACCAGATCGCGGCCACCCGCGAAGAGCTTTTGGCCGAGGCCACCCATGAAGCCGCCCGCAAGGCCGAAGCCATCGCGGCGGCGTTGAACGGCAAGCTGGGCGGCCTGATCTGGCTCGACGAAGAGTACTTTTCCACCGACCCGTTCCCGTCCCGTGCGTTCGCCGCCGAGGCTTCGTTTGCCGGAGGACCGGCGGTATCGGCCGGTTCGCTTACGGTAACTGTCCAAGTGCGCGCCAATTTCGGCTTCGAGCGCGAATGAACCGCCTGCCCGGGGTGTCTGCCCGGTGATCGACGATAAAGCCAACTTCGCGGTCCTCGGCCTGGGCCGGTTCGGCAGCAACCTGGCGCTGGACCTGGCCCGGATGGGGCACGAGGTCCTCGCGGTCGACAACGATGAGGCCAAACTTCATCCGGTGGTGGACGTAGTCGACCACGCCGCCCAGGCCGACATCACCGACGAAGGTGCCCTGCGCGAACTGGGCGTGGCCGACTACTCGTGCGCCTGCATCGCTGTCACCGACCTGCAAACTTCGATCCTGTGCGTGATGCACCTCAAGCGCCTGGGGATCGGGCGGATCCACTGCAAGGTGCGCCACGACCTGCACCGCGAGATCCTCGAGCACCTGGGCGCCGATCAGGTCGTTTTCCCCGAGCAGCAGATGGCCGCCCAGGTGGCGCGCGACCTGGGAACCCCGAACATCTCGGAATATCTCGAGGTGATCGGCCCGTTCGGGATAGGCCAGATCGAAGCCCCGTCGCGCTTCATCGGGCGCAGCCTGGCCGATTTGGACCTGCGCGCCAACTTCGACGTGGTACCGGTGCTGATCCGCCGCGGATCGCGGGTGATCATGCAACCCGAACTCAATGAAATCGTGCGCCGCGACGATGTCCTCGTCCTGGCCGGCCGCCAGGAGCAGCTCGGCAAGCTGACCGCTTCCGCCTAAAACGCGGGTTCGGCGCCGCCGACCGGCGCGCCAAGAGCGCAAACTGACAGGTGCCAAACAAAAGTTGGCGGCGCGGATTTTTGCTCCCGCGCGGCCGGAAAGGCTGAAGCGAATGCGGGTTGGATTTGTGGGGCTGGGCCTGATGGGGCTGGCCATGGCCCGGAACGTGATCAAGGGCGGGCACTCCGTGTCCGGCTACGATCTGCAGGGGCCGGCCCTGGAGGCTTTGGCCGAGGCCGGGGGCAGCGCCGCGCCCACGCCGGCGGCGGTCGGCGAACGTTCGCAGATCGTGGTCGTAATGGTGCCCAATGACGCCGACGTGCGTGAAGCGGTGCTGGGCGAGCATGGCATCAGCGCCGGACTCGCTGCCGGGGACATGGTCCTGGTGATGAGCACAATCTCGCCGGGCTGCACCATCGAGGTCGGCGCGCGGGTCCAGGGCCGCGGGCAACGCTACCTGGAAGCCCCGGTCACGCGCTCCACGCAGCACGCCGTGGACGGCGAACTGGGGATCCTGGCCGGCGGGTCGGCCGAGGACCTTGGCACCGCGCGCGAGGTCCTGGAGCTGATGGGCAGCGACATCACCCACTGCGGGCCGGTTGGCACCGGTGCGGCGATGAAGCTGGTCAACAACATGTTGGCCGGATCGATTTCGGCCTGCGTGCAGGAGGCAATGGTTCTGGGCGCCAAGGCCGGGCTGACGCAGGAGACCATGCAGGGAGTGCTGCGCGGCACGGCCGCGGACTGCGCGGGCCTGCGAACCATCGAGCGCAACGTGGCCGCCGGCCGAGTGTTCAGACCGGGGTTCAAGGTCGCCCTGCAGCACAAGGACATGCGCCTGGCCACGACCTGGGCTTCCGAGATCGGCGCGATCACGCCGATGGGCTCGACCACCCACCAGCTGCTGGGGCTGGCGATGGCGGCGGGCTACGCCGACCTGGACTCCGGCGCAAGTCTGCGGGTTTTTGAGCAGGCGGCGGGCACGCAATTGTCCTGAGCCGCATGTCCGACCCAACAAGATGTGGCGGCTGCTCATTAGAATGAGGTGCTAGCACTACATATTGGGGGTCGTGGTGGCGCGTTGGCCATCCGCCCCTGCCACTCGGACGGGCCCGTGATCGGCGGAACGGTTCGGCTGCTGGGTATTACCCACCAGACCCTGGACCATCGGGAATTTGAGATCGAGGCGTGCGCGATGCACGACTCGGGCGGCAACTACGACCTGATGGTCTTCGACATTTGCCGCGTCCTGCCCTCGCAGCGCCGCCACTTCTCGCTCGGGGTCGGTTTTCCCAAGACCTTCCTGCCGCCCAGCGAAGAGCTGCTGGACATCCTGATGCAGTCGGCGTTGTTGCAGGTGAGACGGCAACTGGACCGGGGCTGCGAGGAAGAGGACCGCGTGTTCGAACCGTTCAATTACGGCCTGGCGCCCAAGCCGGCGCCCTGGGGCTCCTAGACCGGCCCGAATCCCCGGGCCCGGCTCCCGGCCAGCGCCTCGAAGTGCTTATGGTTGGGTAGTTCGTTCAAGCAACTGGCAACGACCCACGGAGAGGCGGCCGGCGATGGTTACTGATCAGTTCGAATTCTTCTTTGACGTGGTGGAGCAGAAGCGCGCCGGCGTGGCGTCGCGCCGAGAAACCGAACGCGAACGCGAGCGCGAACAGCTGGCAGCCTGGTTCGAATTCATGGCCATGGGTCATCCCGAGGCCACCGAGGAAGACCGCCAGGCGGCTCGCGATCGCCTGCAGGCGGCCGAGGAAAGTCTGATTCAGGCGCGCGCCGATGTAGCCGAAGCCGGGCGGCGGCTGGTGATTTTTGAAGATTATTTGCGGCAATGTTCGCCCGCCTGAGCGAATAAAAAGAAAAAATAGGTTCCAACCTGTTAAATTAACTGCGTGCCCTGACGAGGACCGGGTCTGATCCGGCCAAAAGCCTCTGGGCCACCTAAGGCAGTCGAGCAGGATCAAAGGAATCTCGATGCGACTAGTGAACCGCCGCCGCATTTTGGCGGCCGCGCTCGGCGGAGGCTCGGCGGCGCTGTTCTGGGCCTGCGGCGAGGAGGCGGTCGCCCCCGCGCCGGCACCCACTCCTCCGCCGGCTTCCACCTCGGTTCCGGACGTCGCGCCGGCGTCGAATCCGGAGCCGGCGGTAGCCGAAGCCCCCGGCCCGGCGCCCGAGCCGGCCCCGGTGCAACAGTCGCTGCTGCTTTATTCGGGTCGGAATGAAGACCTGGTCGCTCCGCTGATCGAACAGGCGCAGGCCGAACTGGGCTTGGAAATCGGCGTCCGCTACGGGTCTTCGGCCGGTCAGGCGGCGGCAATCCTGGAGGAGGGCGATTCCAGCCCCGCCGACCTTTTCTACTCCCAGGATGCCGGTTCGATCGGGGCCCTGCAGAAAGCCGGCCGCCTTTCGGATCTGCCGCAAACGGTGCTGGACCTTGTCGACCCGCGGTTTCGTTCCCGGGATGGTCAGTGGGTCGGGATATCGGGTCGTGCGCGCGTTTTCGTTTACAACACCGAACTGATCGCGGCCGACGAATTGCCCCAATCGGTAACCGAGTTGACCGAATCCTCCTGGGAGGGTCGGACCGGTTGGGCTCCCGGCAACGGATCGTTTCAGGCGTTTGTTTCGGCGATGCGCGAACTGCACGGCGACGATGCCACTATCGAGTGGCTCAGGGGAATGGATGCCAACGATACCCGCGTGTATCCGAAGAACACGCCGATAGTGGAAGCCACCTGCCTGGGAGAAATCGACGGTGGTCTGGTCAACCACTACTACCTGCTGCGACGACTGGCCCAGGAACCCGATCTGCCGTGCGCAAATCATTTCTTTGCCGACGGTGACGTCGGTAACCTGATAAACGTGTCCAGCGCCGGCATCGTCAAATCGTCGCAATCGCCGGGTGCTGCCGCAGCTCTTATCGGCTTCCTACTCTCGGCTCCGGCGCAATCGTATTTCCGTGACAAGACGTTTGAATACCCGCTCGCGGCCGGGATTGAACCGGATGCGGCGCTGCCGCCGTTGGAAACGGTGCAGGGACCCGATTTCGATCTCGGCGACATGGACGACCTCGACGGCACCCTGGCCCTGCTCGAATCGGCGGGCCTGTTCTGAACGCCTGAACGCGGGCAGGCAATAGAGTTTGCTGGCCCGCGGTCTGAACCTGGCCGGCCGTCTGCCGCTACTGCTGTTGACGGCATTGTTCGCCATCCCGCTGGGATACCTATTGCTGCGGGCTTTGGGCGGATTCGAAGCCGGCCGGGCGTTGTTGCGGCTGCGAACTCTGGAATTGATCGCCGACACCGCTCTGCTGGCGGTGTTGGTAACGGTCCTGTCGGGAGTCATCGGTATCGCACTGGCCTGGCTGGTCGCGCGGGCAGACGTCCGGTATGCGCGGATTTGGCTGTTGGTGCTGGCGACCCCGATCGTCATTCCCAGCTACGTGAGCGCGTTTGCCCTGATTGCGTTGTTTTCACCGCGCGGCCTGATCGCCGACCCGCTGACCGTGCTCCTGGGCCTGGAGCGCCTGCCCCCGGTGGCCGGCCTGCCGGCGACGGTATTTGCGATGACGACGATCTGTTACCCGTACGTGCTGCTGCCGACGGTGGCGGCCCTGCACCGCACCAATTTCCAGCTCGAGGAAGCCGCCCGCGTGCTCGGCAAGGGTCGGACGGAGACGCTGCGGCGAATCCTGTTTCCACTGGTGGCCCCCAGCGCGGCCGCCGGGGCTCTGATCGTGTCCCTCTACTCGATCAGTGATTTCGGCGCCGTTTCGCTGCTCGATTACGATGCCATCAGCAGCGCAATCTACGCCCGCTATGAGTACTCGCTGGATCGCTCGGCCGCGGCCTGGTTCTCGCTGCTGCTGGCCGCCGGCGCGCTCGGGTTGGTGCTGCTTGAGCTCTGGGTTCGGAACCGACGGCCGGTCGGGTGGGACGCTGCCGCGACTCTGCGGCGCCCGGCCCCGGTGCCGCTGGGCGCATGGACGCTGCCGGCCTACGTTTTCATGTCGCTGATCGTGCTCTCGTCACTGGTCTTGCCCTTGAGCATGCTCGGCTACTGGACGGTCCAGGGATTCCGCGACGGGTTGGATGCCGCCGAACTGGGCCGGCAGGCCGGCGGCACCATCGCCGTGGCGCTGGCGGCCGGCGGCATCTGTGCCCTGCTGGCGGCGCCGATGTCCTGGCTGCGGTTGCGCCGCCCCGGGTTCCTGATTCGGGTCGTTGGATCCCTCGCGGCGGTAAATTACGCCATTCCGGGAATCGCGCTAGGCCTGTCACTAGTGCTCCTGGCCAGCCGCTGGACGCCATGGATCTATCAGTCGCTCGTGCTGCTGGTTTTCGCATACTGCCTGTACAGCCTGCCGCTCGCGCTGGGCGCGGTCCGATCCAGTCTGGCCCAGGTCGGCGGACAGCTCGAGGAAGCGGCCCGGGTCCTGGGTAAGTCCCTGCCGATCGCGCTTTGGAGGGTCACCCTGCCGCTGGTCAGGCCCGGCCTGTTGGCCGGTGCCGGCCTGGTGTTTCTGACCACTGCCAAGGAGTTGCCGATCACGTTGCTCCTGCGCCCGACCGGATTCGATACGCTGGCGATCGAGGTCTGGACGTCGGTGGAATCCGGCTACCTTGGCGCGGCGGGGCAGGCCGGACTTCTGTTGGTGATCCTGGCTCTGCCGCAAATCGGGCTGGTGCTGGCCGGGGTTCGCAGATGAATAACGCCAGCGTTGTGGCCCGCGGCCTGCGCAAGGCCTTTGGCGACGTAAAGGTAATCCAGGGCGTAGACCTGACCCTGGCGCCCGGCGATACGCTTTCGATCATGGGGCCGTCCGGGTGCGGAAAGACGACCCTGCTGCGCCTGCTGGCGGGCCTTGAGCGCCCCGATCAAGGAACGATCGAGGTGTCCGGCCGGCCGGTCGCCGGGCCCGGTCTCAACGTTGCCCCGGAACGGCGGCGGGTGGTCCTGGTTTTCCAGGATCTAGCGCTGTTCCCGCACATGACCGTCGCCCAGAACATCGCCTTCGGCCTGCGCCGGGGCACAACGCTCAACGTCGACGAATTGACTGAGCGGGTCTTCCTCACGGGGCTGGGCCACAGGTTCCCGCATGAACTCTCCGGCGGCCAGCGCCAACGGGCCGCCATAGCGCGGGCCCTGGCGTGCGAGCCCGAGCTGGTCCTTTTGGACGAGCCTTTCGCAAACCTCGACGTGTTCCTGCGCTCGCGGATTCGCGGGCAGGTGCGCGACATACTGGCCGACGCCGGCGTTGCCAGCCTTTTGATGACCCACGATCTCGGCGACGCGCTCGGATTTTCCGGCAAGCTGGGCGTGATGATCCGCGGCCGGCTGGTCCAATCCGGCTCGCCCAGCCACCTCTACCAGAATCCGCTGACCCCGGAGGTAGCCGGCCTGCTGGGAAGCATCAACCTGGTTCCGGCGACCGCCCACGGGCGTCTGGCCGAGTGCGAGATTGGCCAGATAGAGCTCGGTACGGAATGCCACGGAAGAGTGCTGCTGGCGTTGCGGCCAGAGTCATTGGTAGCCGGTGCCGAACCGCTGGGGCCGGCCCGGGTCGTGGAGACCGAGTTTGGTGGCGACCATACGCTGGTGCGGGTGCAACTGCGCTCGGGCAGAACGCTCTCCGTCTGGGCGCAACCCGGATCCCGGCTGGAGCCCGGATCAAGCGTGGCCCTTTCGGTACGGGGAACGGCGACGGCCTTCCCGCTGGTCTAAGCCCCCGGCCGGACTTACCTAAACCCCGGCCGCCTGGCGACCCTGGGCCAGCAGCGCCGCAAGGTCATCCTGCGAAGGCGCCTCGCCATAAACGCGCAATAGAGGCTCGGTACCGGAGAAGCGGATCAAGACCCAGGAGCCGTCCGCGAGAACGTGCTTGTATCCGTCTTCGGAAAGCCTTGCTACGACCTGCTGCCCGATCAGGTGTCCGGGCTGCCAGTTTTGGACGCGGTCCAGGATCCGGGACCGCGCGGAGGCGTCGAACTGCAAATCGTTGCGGGCGTAGTGGTAGCGTCGTCCGAGCTCTTCGAATAGCTGTTCGACCAGCTCGCTCGGCCGGGCCGAGCGGCGGCGCATGAGCTGTAGAAAGGCCAGTCCCGAGAACATGCCGTCGCGTTCGGGCATGTGCCGCGCGAAAACGTATCCGCCGCTCTCTTCCCCGCCCAGGGCGGCGCCAACCTCCAGCATCTTGGGTGCGACGAACTTCATCCCCACGCCGGTCTCGTACACCGGCTGGCGGTACCTGTTGCCCAGGGCGTCGAGCATCGCCGATGTGGTCAGCGTACGCACCACCGGGCCGGCGGTCAGCGGATCGGTGAGAACTCCCCAGGCCAGCAGCGACATGACCCGCAGTTGATCTACGAATGCGCCGTTTTCGTCGACGATCCCGAGGCGGTCGCCGTCACCGTCGTTGAGAATCCCGACCGCGGCCGAATTGCCATTGACCGCGTCCTGGCCGACCCGACAGTGGGGCGGAATCGGCTCCGGTCGGGACAACCCCGGGAAACGCGGATTGCGTTCACCGCGCACCTCTATCAGTCGGGGATCGACGCCGGCGCGGGCAAATGCGCGCTCCAGGTAGCCGGCACCCGACCCAAACATTGAATCGACCACGAACGGGCCTACCTGGGCCAGATCGGCAAGGTCGAAGGCGCTCGCCAGCGATTCGAGGTACTCCGGGGCGGGATCGAACATTTCGATCCGGGGATCCCGTCCGGCATCCAATTCGGAGACTGCCGAATACTCTCCGGCGCGTTCGGCGATGGCTGTTTCGACCAGCTGCAGCTGCGAAGGTGGCAACGCCGCGCCGGTCGGATCGCGCAACTTGATTCCGTTGTCGGCGGGCGGGTTGTGCGAAGCGGTCACGATAACCGCCCCGGCCGCCGGCATGATTCCGGCGGCATAGGCGATCGCCGGCGTGGGCGCGGGGTCGGCGGTCAACCTGCACGAGATCCCGTTTCCGGCCAGGACGCGGGCCACGCATAGCGCGAAGTCATCCGATCCAAACCGGTGATCGTAGCCGATAACAACCGGCCGGCGAAGGTCCCAGCGTTCGGCGGCGTAGTCGGCGACCCCCTGGGCCACGCGGGCGACGTTGTGGAACGTGAACTCGGCGGCAATCCGGGCGCGCCAGCCGTCGGTTCCGAATTTGATCTGGTCTAAGGCGGGGGCGCTCACGGGCGACCTTTCCTCGGGGCTGGATTGAAGGGTTGGGAACTTAGTTCAGGGATCGGTCTGAGCTCGACTGCCCAAGGGCGTCGATCACGCTCCGGCGCAGGTCGATCTTGGGCTGCCAGCCGCACTCGCGGCGGATGCGCGAATAGTCGCCTTCCAGAAACGGGAGCGCCGACGCGGGATGCGCGGCGCCGGAGTCGACTTCGATCGGTATGCCGGCCTGGTCGCAGAAGCAAGTTACCAGTTCGGCCATCGGAACCGCATTCCCCGAGCACACGTTGTAGATGCGGCCGGGTCTCCCGCGTTCCACGATCGCGCGGTAGGCGCGGACGACGTCGCGCACGTCGGTGAGATCGCGCCAGTCGCCCAACGAACCCAGGGCCAGTCGGGGCGGCGCCCGCCCGGTGCTGATAGCAGCGACCGCGCGCGCCAGCTTTCCGGGCAGGAATTCAGCGCTCTGGCCCGGTCCGAGGTGATTGAAAGCGCGCGCGACGTGGACCTGCAGATCCGCGCCCGGGCCCCCCAGGACGGCTAGTTCGGCGGCCCGCTTGGTGGCCCCGTAGCAGTCGGCTGGTGCGGCCGGATGACTCTCGGGCAGGGGGCAGTCCGATCGTTCGACCGCGCCGTAGACCGCCGCCGAGGAGACGAGCAGCAGGCGCGAACCGGGGCTGTGCCGGGCCAGCGAGGCAAGTACGTTCAGTGTCCCCAGCAGGTTGACCGTCCAGGCCCGGCGCTGATCGGAATTGGCTTGCGCGGGAGCGGCGATCGCCGCCAGGTGGTAGGTAATCCGGGGCCGCACCTGTTCGACCGCGGCGTCGAGGGCGTCGGCGTCGGTGATGTCGCAGCTGATCCACCGGTCGGGGCTGTCCGGCTCGGTCCCTAGCCCCAGGCCAACGACGTCATCGCCCTCCCGGCGGCAGGCCGCGCTGAGCCAGCGCCCGGCGAATCCGGCCGCGCCGGTGATCAGCACCGGCGCCGTATTCGGAGTGGTGCTGCGGTTTATTCGTCCAGGACGACGAACTCTGCGGCCACCCAGCCACCGTTGGTCAATTCCAACCAGTTGTAGGTGGTTCCCGACTCCTCATTGCCGGTCAGGGAGATGACCGATCCGTCGGAAAGGGTTTCCAGGATCTCGTCGCTGAGCGAGGGTCCGGCGCGGACGTTCAGGACCCCGCCGCCGGTCGATATGGTGCCGGTCTGGAGCGGTTCCGGGACTCCCTCGGTCGGGGTTACCCGCGGCGTCGGCGTCGGGATCACGATCGGCGTCGGCGTCGGCGAGGGCGTGACCGTCACGATTGTGGGCGGCGCCGGCGTGGGAAGGTTGTCGATCTGGGACTGCAGGTCGCGGACGGTGGCTTCCAGGGCGGCCACGCGGTCCTCGACCAGAACGTCATTGGTTTCGGGCTCGGCCTGGGTCTCGCAGGCAGACAGCAGGACCGCCGCCATCGCTATGCCCAGCACGACTCCCAGGAGCCGACCGCGCAGTGCAGATTTGAGCATCAGTTAGCTCCTTCAAATAACGATTTGAGGCGAATAACGCCCTGGTGAGGACTGGAAAGGACCCGCTCGGAAAGGGCGGGCGGCAGTTTGGCGATGGCGCCGGTCATCGAATACTGGGCCAGGATCACGACGTCGCAATCTCTCGCCAGGGCCGCGGCGGCTTCGGCCACCAGCCGGTCGGCCCGGTCTTGGTCGCCGGCTTTTAAGGCCGCAAACGAATCGGCGCAGAGTACCGACGAAATCTCGACCCGCAGTCCGGCCTCCGCCGCCGCCGATTCCAGCGCCTGTTCGGCGGTCGCCACCGCCGAGGGCACCGTGGCCACGACGCCGACCCGGGTGCCACGCTGCAGGGCCGCATCGATGAGGGCGTCGTCGGCGCGGAAGAAGGGAACGTCGACGAGTTCCCCGAACTCGGCTGCCGCCGGACCGAAGCTCGAGCAAGTAAGCAGCACCGCGTCGGCCCCGGCCGTTTCGCCGTAGCGGACCAAGCTGGCCAGCCGGTCGAGCAGTTCGGGAGCCACCTCGCCGCCATTGGCGCCGAGGTCGGACAGCAACGAGTCATCCAAAATGTTGGACAGTTGGGCTTCCGGGTATAGCTCGGCGAACGCCTGGTTGATGGGCTCGACCGCCAGTTCGGTGGCGTGTACGAGCGCAATTCGGGCTGGCAATTCGGTACCGGCTAGGTGCGTTGAGGCGAAAGACAACATGTCATTTGAAATTTTATTGGCCCTCCCAATAGCGCGCCCGCGCGGGCATTGAATGGCGACCGCCCGCCCGCTGGGAGCGCACGTCTCGGCGACCGCCGCCAACAACTTCGGCCTGGACCGCATGGCCGAGCTGGGAATCGGGTGCGCGCAGGTGTTCGGCACCAACAAGATGCAGTGGAAGGCCCGCACCTACCGCCCGGAGCAAATCGCCCGGTTCCGGCGTACCGCCGTCGACGCCGGAGTCGGACCGATTTTTTCGCACGGTATTTACCTGGCGAACTTTGGTTCGCGCGAAGCCAACCCGCCGGTCTGGGAAAAATCGATCGCCGCCACGATCGCGGGACTTTCTATCTGTGAGACGCTCGGCCACGAAGGCCTCATAGTCCACCTGGGAAGCAACTACGGGTTGGGATTCGACGGCGTCCTGGACTCCGTCGTGGACGCGTTAGGCCGGGTACTGGCCGAACACGCCGGATCGGCCCGGCTGATCCTGGAAAACGCCGCCGGCAGCGCCCGCATCATCGGCGGACGGGTGTCGGAACTCGGGCTGGTGATCGACGGGCTGGGTGGGGACCCCCGTTTGGGAGTCTGCATCGATACCGCGCACGCGTTTGCATTCGGCTACGATCTGCGCCAGAGTTCCGGGATCGGCGGGCTCGCCGACGACATTGACCGTTCCGGGATCGGCGACCGCCTGCAGGTTATGCACGTTAATGATTCGAAGGTCGATTGCGGTCAGCTGCGCGACCGCCACGCGAACCTGGGCGAGGGTTTTATCGGAATCGACGGCATAGCCCAGACCGTGCGCCACCCGCTGTTCGCCGGGCTCCCGCTGGTACTCGAAACGCCGGGGTTTTCGGGCGGCGGCCCGGACGCGGCCAATGTGGCCTTGCTGGAGATTGCGGCGGGACGCCGCCAGGGTAACCCGGATGAGATCGTGGAATTGGCCCGACAGGGCGAATTTGCGGTCCCGGACGAGGTTTCGCCGGACCAATAGGGGCCGCCTTCAAACAGGCCGTCGGCGACCCTCTCCCAAGA
This sequence comes from Chloroflexota bacterium, assembly GCA_009840625.1. NCBI lineage: Bacteria > Bacillati > Chloroflexota > Chloroflexota bacterium. The sequence continues at coordinate 29,652 of VXNJ01000002.1, forward strand.
AGGGAACCGCGCCAACCGTGCTAGAATCGCCCCTGTTTTGCCCGCCCCGGTTTAGCCGCACACCCAGGTATTACTGTGCCGAAAATAAAAACCCGCAAAGCGGCGGCCAAGCGCATCCGCGTGACCCGCAATGGCAAGATGCTGCACGCCAAAGGCACCGCCGGCCACCTGCGCGGCAAGAAAAGCTACCGCGCGCGCAAGGCAAAGCACGTCCCGCGCAAGCTCTCGCCCGCGTTCGCCAAGCGCGTCCGGGCGATGCTGAACCCCAAATCGCTTTAACCGCTAAAACAAGCAAGCACTAATGGCCCGAGCAACCAATGCCGTCGCCCGGCATCGCCGACACCGCCGCCTGATAAAGCTGGGCAAGGGGCGCTACGGTACCCGCCACCGCCTTTTCCGGGTGGCCAAGGAAGCCGAGCGGCACGCCCAGGACTACGCCTACATCGGGCGCCGGTTGCGCAAGCGCGACCTGCGCCGGCTGTGGATCATGCGGATCAATGCCGCCGCCCGGGCCAATGGCCTTCCCTACGGTCGCTTCATCGCCGGACTGCGCAAGGCCGAAATCGCGGTGGACCGCAAGATGCTGGCCGAGCTGGCGGTCAAGCACCCGCGCGTGTTCGCCGTCCTCTGCGCCTCGGCCGCCAAGGCCCTGGCCGCCTAACCGCACGTACGGGCGAATCGGGCAACCTCCCCGATACAGCAGATTCCCATGCAAGACCGCCTGGCGGAACTGACCGCCCGCGCCGCCGCCGAGCTGGCGACGACCGAGCGGGCCGGCCTGGAAGATTGGCGGTTGGCCTACCTGGGCCGTTCCGGCGAACTCACTGCGCTGCTGCGCCAGATCGGCAAACTGCCGGCCTCAGAGCGCCCTGAAGCCGGCCGCGCCGCCAATGCAGTGCGCGACGAATTGACCCAGGCCCTGGAGGAACGACGCCGCCAGCTGGCGCGATCGGGCCTAGAGCCGCTGGACGTGACCATGCCCGGGTTTGCCGCCCGCACCGGCGGTCTGCACCCGATCACGGCCACCATCAACGAGATTCGCCAGGTGCTGGCGCGGATCGGCTTTCGCAGCGTGGCCAGTACGGAAGTCGAATCCGACGACTACAACTTCTCAAAGCTCAACATTCCCGAGGGCCATCCGGCCCGCGCGATGTGGGACACGTTTTTCATCGATGCGCCCGGTTATCCCGGCCAGATGCTGCTGCGCACCCACACCTCACCGGCCCAGGCGCGGGTCATGGAGCAGATTCCGCCTCCGGTGCGGATCATCGTTCCGGGCAAGGTCTTCCGTTATGAGGACGTCGACGCTTCGCACGAGGCGATGTTCCATCAGGTCGAGGGACTGGCCATCGATACCGGCATTACCATGGCCGATCTGCGCGGCACGCTCGAATTCTGCGTGCGTGCGATGTTCGGACACGATCGCAAGGTCCGGATCCGCGGTAGCTATTTCCCCTTCACCGAACCCTCATGCGAAGCCGACATGTCCTGCCCGTTCTGTCGGCAACGCGGTTGCCGGGTGTGCGGGAACTCGGGCTGGGTGGAACTTTTGGGCGCCGGCATGGTCCATCCGAACGTGCTTGCCAAGGTTGGCTACGACCCGGATCGTTACTGCGGATTTGCATTCGGTATGGGCGTTGAACGGATAGCTATGATCCGGCACGGGATCGACGACATCCGGCACTTCTATCGCAACGACCTGCGCTTCCTGCGCCAGTTCGCAACCATCTGAAGGCCGTACGGGATGCGCGTACCACTGCTCTGGCTGGCCGATTACGTCGACCTCGAAGTCGGCGCGGAGGCGGTTGCCGAGCGGCTCACGATGGCGGGCATCGAAGTCGGGCGCGTCGAATCGGTCGGCGCGCATTGGGGTGCGGCCGTGCGGGTTGGCGAGGTGCTTTCGATCGACCCTCATCCCAACGCCGACCGGCTGCTGTTGGTGACCGTTGATTTCCGCGACGGGCAGATTCAGGTCGTAACCGGCGCAGCCAATTTCTCGGTCGGCGACCGGGTACCGCTGGCCCAGGTCGGGGCGATGCTCTACAACGCCTACAAAGAGGATCGACCGCTTGAGGAGCTCCGGCCGGCCAAGCTGCGCGGCGTGGAGAGCCGCGGGATGATCTGCTCCGGCGCAGAACTGGGAATTTCGGACGATCACTCTGGGATCCTGGTGCTCCCCCCGGATGCGCCGGTCGGTGCGGAACTGGGTACCTACCTGGGCGGAGAGGCAATCGAGCTGGACCTCAAGCCCGACCGCGCCGACTGCCTTTCCATGCTTGGCGTGGCCCGCTACGTGGCCGGCCTGTTCGAGCGCCCGTTCAAGAGTCCGCAGCTTGGCGATCACCGAATGCCGGAGCCACCCCCAGCGCTAGAGGTGTCGATCGAGGATTCCACCGACTGCCCGCGCTACTCGGTCGCCTATCTGACCGACATTCAGATCGGGCCGTCGCCGGATTGGCTGGCCAGACGCCTGGAGGCGGCCGGACAGCGTCCGATCAACAACATCGTCGACATCACCAACTTCGTCATGCTCGAGTACGGTCAGCCGCTGCACGCGTTCGACCGGGACAAACTCGCCGGCGAATTTATCGGCGTGCGGCGCGCCCGCTCCGGCGAGGAGCTCCTGACGCTGGACCAGAATCTGCGCCAGCTCTCCGAGGAAGACCTGGTGATCGTCGATGCCGACGGGCCGGTCGGCCTCGCCGGGGTCATGGGCGGCATCTCCTCCGAGGTCACCGCAGAGACCCGGACCATCCTGCTGGAATCGGCCAACTTCTCGTCGCGCCGGATCCGCAACACCGCGCGCCGCCTGGGCCTGCCCAGCGAGGCGGCGCGACGCTTTGAGCAGCGGCTCTCGCCGGAAACGACCGTCCCGGCCCTGCGCCGGGCGATCGGCTTGGCCGAGGAAATGGGCGCCGGTCGCGGACAGGACGTCTGGGCCGATGCGTACCCAGACCCGGAACCTGAGCGGAAGATTAGGTTCGATCCGGGCCAGATAAAGCGCCTATTGGGCGTGGACTATCCGCGAGACGTCGTAGTCGGCGCGCTGCGGCGGGCCGGATTCGATGTTGCCGAAATGGAAGCGGAGCTCGCCGTTGCGGTGCCCCACTACCGGGGCGATGTCTCCGGATCCGCGGACCTGGTGGAGGAAGTGGCGGCCATGATCGGGTTCGATTCGATACCGGCCAGCCTGCCCAGCGGCGGGCTGCCCGACACGATCCCGCAGGAGTACGACGACCGAATCGAGCTCGCCCGCATCGCGATGGTCGCGGCCGGGTACCAGGAGGCAATCACCTACACCTTGACCAGCCCGGAGCGCCTCGCGGCCATCTACTGCGACCAGGACGCCGAAACCGACGACCTAGGCGCCCGGTTGGACGATCTGCTCATGCCCCGCGACGCGGTTCCCCTGGCGGTGCACAACCCGCTGCGGTCCGAGGAGAGCGTGCTCAAGACCTCCGCCCTGCCGCACCTGCTGGAGGCGCTGTCGTCCAACGCCCGCTATTTCGATGCCGACGTCGCCCTCTTTGAGATCGGCAAGATCTACATCCCGCGAAACGGGGAACTTCCCGATGAACGCACCGTCCTAACCGCGCTCCTGGGACCGCAGTTGAGCCTGCCGGCGCGGCAGGGGCAGCGGGCGTCAACTTTCTTCGATGCGCGCGGGGCAGCGGAGCAGGTTCTGCGCAGGTTCAACCTGGTTGCGGGTTTTGCCCCCTGCGCGCATCCGGTTTTCTCGCCCGGACGGGCGGCCGCGATCAGCATTGGCGAGACACTCATCGGCGCGGTCGGGCAGCTGAATCCAGCGGTGCTGGAACGCTTTTCGGTGGACGGTGCCGCCCACGCGGTGCTGCTGAGCCTGGACCGGCTGCTGGGCTCATTCCCGGGACCGGCCCAGTTCGCCAACCTCCCGCGCTATCCGGCGGTCCTGCGCGATCTCTCGATCGTGATCGATCCCGCCCACCCTTCGTCCGCGGTCGAAGACTTGATCCGCAGTTCCGGCCGACCGCTGATCGAATCGGCGCGGTTGGTGGACGAATACCGCGGCGACCAGGTTCCGCAGGGCATGCGCGGACTCACCTACGCCATCACCTACCGCGATGCGGGCAAGACTCTGACCGAGAAAGCGGTCGATCGCCGCCACCGCGGAGTGGTGAAGGCCCTGGGAGCAAAGTTCGGCGCCAAGCTGCGCGCCTAAAGCGCGACAGCCTGAACGATGGAAGTCGTGTTCTTCCTGCTGCTGGCCGGCGCGGCGGCGGCGTTCAGCTGGGGTCTCATCAAGCGCGAATGGGGTTGGTTCCTGCTGGCCGGGTTCCTGGCGGTGTCCTTCGCGATGCTTCTGCCGGTCAGCAGTCCGACCGCCCTGGTGGCCCTGCTGGGCCTATTTAGCTGGACCGGAGGGATCCTGATGCGCTACCGGCGCGGCCGCGGGCAGCTTTTTGATTCGATGCTGCTGGCAATGCCGGCCCTGCTGGCCTACTTCCGCTTCGTCGACGTCTACGGCGGCTGGATCAGAGGGCATTTCTAGAGTGCCGAATGCTTGCGACGGAGAGTCTTCGCCGATTGTCCACCGCGAGCTGATCAGGGCGCGGTTCACCGATGCCGACGCCCAGGGCGCCGTTCACCATTCGACCTACGTGAAGTGGCTCGAGGAAGCCAGGCTGGGCTGGTTGCGCAGCTGCGGCATCCCCTACCGCCAGACGTTCGCGGGGCGCGGCTTGGCGATCGTGGTCGCCGAGCTCTCCCTCAAATTCGTGAACCTGACTACTTTCGAGGATCAGATTCTGGTCTCGATTCGATTAGCCAAGGGCAACCGCGCGCGGCTCGACCTCGAATACGAACTGCACCGCGCCGGTGGCGAGCTGGTGGCCACCGCCCGGACCAGGCTCGCATTCGTCGACGCCAACGGCCGCCCGATCCGCTTGCCGCGCGGACACCCGCTGCTGGAAATCCTCTGACCGGGACCGCCACCCGTCGCCACCTATTGAATAATTCTGCGGATATGCCCGCGGGTTGGTCGGGACAAAGGGCGGGGAATTCCTAGATGACGGAAAAGAAGTCCGCACTGGTCATCAGCGCCCATGCGGCTGATTTTGTGTGGCGCTGCGGCGGAGCGATCGCCCTGCACCGGACGCTGGGCTATGAGCTGACCGTCGTTTGTCTGAGCTTCGGCGAGCGTGGCGAAAGCGCCAGTCTGTGGAAAAGCGGATCGCTGACCCTGGATCAGATCAAGGCCGAGCGCCGCGGCGAGGCCGAAAACGCAGCCGCCGAACTCGGCGTACACGAACTGGAGTTTCTCGATCTCGGCGACTACCCGCTGGTCATCGACCGCAGCGCAATGGACCGTCTGGTCGATATCGTCAGGTCGGTACAACCCCGGTTCATGCTCTCGCATTCGCGTTACGACCCATACAACACCGATCACATGCACGCCACCAAGGCCGCCATCGAGGCCCGCATGATCGCCCAGGCTTGGGGGCACAATCCCGGTCAGAAGGTGCTCGGCGCACCGCAGCTCTACCTGTTCGAGCCCCACCAGACCGAACAAATGGGCTGGGTTCCTAACGTGTTCCTGGACGTAACGTCGGTCTGGGACCGGAAGCGCGCCGCAATCGAATGCATGAAGGGGCAGCAACATCTCTGGGACTACTACCAGAATGTTGCCGAAAACCGCGCCAATCACTTTCGGCGCAACTCCGGTGGCCAGGCCGGCGGGCGCCGGGCCCGCTACGCCGAGGGCTTCGAAGCCGTCTTTCCGCGATGCGTGGACGAACTGTGATTGGGGCGGCGGCCGGCATCGGGCGCGTCGCGCACCGCCCGCGCCCCGGGCACTTCCGGCGGGGGCCCAGCGGTGGCTGACTCCGCCCGCTGCATGTGGATGCGCGGGGGGACCTCGAAAGGCGCATTCTTCCTGGCCGAGGACCTGCCGGCGGAGCCGGCCGAGCGGAGCGGCTTTCTCCTTTCGATCATGGGCTCGCCGGACGTGCGCCAGATCGACGGTATGGGCGGCGCCGATCCGCTTACGTCGAAGGTGGCGGTGGTGCGGACGTCCGATCGCCCGGGGATCGACGTCGACTACCTGTTCCTGCAGGTCGGGGTCGATACGCCGCTGGTCTCGGACTCACAGAACTGCGGGAACATGCTGGCCGGAGTCGGCCCGTTCGCAATCGAGCGGCGGCTGGTGGAGCCCGACGCCGACGTGACCCGGGTTTCAATTCACATGCAAAACACCGGGCAGGTGGCGGTGGCCACGGTGGAAACCCCCGCCGGCCGGGTCAATTACTACGGCGCTGCCACCCTGGACGGAGTGCCCGGCGGGGCGGCACCGGTGCCGCTGGAATTCAGGGACACTGCCGGTTCCACGTGCGGCAGCCTCCTGCCAACCGGGAACGTGATCGATGACGTCGCGGGACTTGCCGTGACCATGATCGACAACGGGATGCCCTGCGTGATCCTGGCCGCCGCCGACCTGGGCCTTAGCGGTCGCGAGACGCGCACCGAGCTGGAAGCCGACACCGAGCTCAAAAAGCGTCTGGAAGATATCCGGCTACGGTGTGGGCCGCTGATGAACCTGGGCCGCGTGGAGTCGAAAACGGTTCCGAAGATGACTCTGGTGAGTCCGGCGCGCGCCGGCGGGGCGATTTCGACGCGGACGTTCATCCCGCACCGCTGCCACGCCAGCATCGGCGTATTCGGTGCGGTCAGCGTCGCCACCGCGTGCCTGCTCGAAGGCTCGGTTGCCGCCGCCAGCGCGGACCTTCCGGCCGGATCGGCCAAGGAGCTGGACATCGAGCACCCCAGCGGGCGCGCCACGGTCCGGTTGATCCTAGACGCCGGCGGAGTGGTGGAAAGTGCCGCGATCCTGCGGACGGCGCGCAAGCTTTTTGACGGTACAGTCTTTGCCCGTTAGGCATTTGGCGATGAATCTAACCCGGAATTGCAGGTCGGCACGATGACCGAACCCTGCTTTGACGTCGCCCATCTGGGCCATGTTGAGCTTTACAGCGACAAGTTCGAGGAAAGCCTCGACTTCTTCACCCGCGTATACGGCTTGACCGAGACCGCCCGCGAAGGCGATAGCTCCTACCTGCGCGCGTTCGACGACTACGAGCACCACACTCTCAAGCTGACCCGGTACGAGCGCACCGGCGTGGGCCACATCGCCTACCGCTGCACCTCGGCGCCGGCGCTGCAGCGCCGGGTGGCGGCGATTGAGGCCGCCGGTTACGGCGGACACTGGATCGACGGGGACCTGGGCCACGGCCCGGCCTATCGATTCCAGGACCCGTTCGGGCACGCGTTCGAGCTCTACTGGGAGACCGACGGCTACGAGCCGCCCGCGGAACAGCGGCCGGCGTTAAAGAACCTGGCCCAGCGCTATCACGGTCAGGGCTGCTGCCCGCGAAGGCTGGACCATGTAAATCTGCTGGCCGACGACGTGACGGCATTCCGGGATTTCATGGTTTCCTGTTTGGGCTCGAGGGTTACCGAACAAATCCTGCTCGACAACGGCCGCCTGGCCGGCTGCTGGTTCACGGTCAACAACAAGACCTACGATCTGGCCTGCACCGAAGAACACGGCGGCGGCAGCGGAAGATTCCACCATCTCACGTATGCAATCGACCAGCGCGAGGACGTTCTGCGGGCGGCGGACATCTTCCTCGAAAACGGCGTCCACATCGAAACCGGCCCGCACAAACACGCCATCCAGGGGACGTTTTTCCTCTACGTGTGGGAACCGGCCGGCAACCGGGTGGAACTGGCGAATTCGGGCGCGCGCCTGATCCTGCGGCCGGACTGGGAGACCGTTACCTGGACCGAGGCCGAACGCAAGAAGGGCCAAGCCTGGGGACTAAAGACCATAGAGACCTTCCACACCCACGGGACACCCCCAACAGAACACTCCCGCTAGCAGCCAAAGGCCCTTCCGGCAGCCTCAGGGTCGACCGTTAGACGTTGGCCGCGTCCAACTTTTTGGGGCAGCCCGCGAGATTGCTCCCGCCCTTTGCTTTACTCCCCGGCGGTTGGGAGTTCGCCGGCGATATGCACCGCCCGGGTCGGGAAAGCGAACTCGATTCCCGCCGCCCGGAACCGGTCAAGCAGTTCAAGGTTGATCGCCTGCTGGGTGTCCATGAAGACGGCGAAATTGGTAGTCGCCATGTAGTAAACGGCTTCGATTTGCAGTGCCGACTCGCCGAACCCTTTGAAGTGGGCCCGATCGAACCTGGCCTCGGGATGTCGCTCGACCGCTTCCTTGATCATTCCCGGGATGGCCTCGATCTGCTCCGCAGCAGTGTCGAAGGTGATGTTTAGCGAAAGGACGGCCCGGCGCCGGTTCATCCTGCCGAAGTTGCGCAACGGCGATCCGAGCATGTCGCTGTTGCTATAGACGAGCTGCTCTCCGGTGGGGCTGCGCAGGTGCGTGGTCTTGATGCCGATCCGCTCAACGCTGCCGGCCGCACCCTTCACTGAAACGAAATCGCCGACCGCAAAAGGGCGGTCCAAGAGGATTGCCAGCGAGGCAAAGAGATCGCTGAGGATGCTCCGTGCCGCCAAGCCGATCGCGATGCCGCCGACGCCGAGTCCGGCCACCAGGGTCGTGATCTCGACCCCGATGTTGTCCAGAAACAGCACCGCCAGGATCGACCAGAGGAGCAGGGTGACCAGGTAGCGGGCAGCCGCGATCGCGCCGGGGCTGGCAAAGTCCGGGTCGCTTTCGAGGCGGCGGCGCACCAGAAACGTCAACGCGGCCCTGCCCCACAATCCGATTTGAATGAACACCACCGCGACGATGGCGACGTTGAGTCCCCGCTCCAAGAAGCCCGGCAGCTCCAAATTCAAGAGACCGGCGAACAGGGCGACCAAGAAGATCACCGGGACGCTTGACTGTCGCTGGATGGAGGCCGCGAAGCTGCGCAGCGGAGTCGCCGCCCCCTGTTGCGGGCCGCGTTCGGTAAAGCGGACCATGCCCCAGCGCAATATCAGCAGGACGATAAGCACGACCACGAAGGTCGACCCCGCCAAGATCCAATCGCCGGCGGTGTTGTCGGCCAGCGCCTGTACGTCCCAATCGATGTTCATTTGCCAGTCCTTTGCGAAGTCGCGCGCCGGGGATTTGCGCTTGCGGTCAATTCACGCGTTGTCTGTTGATTCTTGCCGGGTCGGGTCGATTTGATTTCGGTAGCGGCGGGATCGACCCGAAGGCCGCACCCCGATCCTGCCGGGCCGGCTATTGTGCGGTGCCCCCAAAAGCGGCCTGTCCGGGGTTCCGAACCGGGACCCGGCGATGCTCAAGCAGCGCTTCGAGCAACTCCGCGGCCTCTTTGATGCCGCCGACCTCCCAGGTCGGCTCGGGTCCATCATCCGGGAGGGTGATGCCGCCGTGATTTATCCAGAGCGATTGCATCCCGCTGGCGTTGGCGCCGGCGACGTCGGTGTAGGGGTTGTCGCCGATCATCAGGGTCTCGGCGGGGGAAGACCCGGTAACCGCCAGGGCCAGCTCGAATATGCGCGGGTCCGGCTTCCAGATGCCGTGCTCGTGGCTGACGAATATCCCGTTGAACCGGCCGTCGTCCAATCCCAGCTGGGACAGTTTGGGACGCTGGATGCGCGCGTAGCCGTTGGTGATGATGCAGCGTGGCATCCCGTCGGTGGCTTCAAGCATGCGCGGGGCGTCAGGATGAAGCCGGTTGGCCGTATCAAAGTGAGCGTCGATATCGTCGCAGAGCGCGGCGACCAGCGCCCCGTCCACTATTCCCAGGTCGGCCAGTGGCTTGATGAACCAGTCAGCCTGCTCGGCTTCCTCCCAGGCGTGGCGGGCCATCAGGTCCCTTATAAAGGCGATCGTTCCGTCGGCGGCGCGGCGGCGCAGGCCATCGGGCAAACCGCGGGCCGCTCTCTCATATGCGCCGCGCATCCGGGTGCGCATGCGGTAGTCGTAGTCGAGCAATACGTCGTCGAGATCGAATACCACCGCCCGGATTCTCGGTAGCGGTCGGCTATCGCTCAAGATTGGATCTCGTCCGAGTAGACGCTTTCGGTGTCTTCACCGTCCCTGCTCTCGGCGCCGACCTGCAACGCGTTCCAGGCCAGGGTCGCACACTTAATCCGCACCGGATAGCGGTTTACTCCCTGCAGCGCTTCAAGATCGCCGAGCGATTCGAGATCTAATTCGGCTTCGCCGGTGAACATCGCCCGGACGCTGGCGGCCAACTCCAGGGCTTCCGTCAGCGGCTTGCCCATTACCGCCTCGGTGAGCATCGATGCCGAGGCCTGCGAGATCGAGCAGCCATGGCCGTCGAAGGCGACCGCGTCGATTCGGCCGCCGTTTAGGCGGACCGTTATCTCGATGTCGTCGCCGCAAAGCGGGTTGTAGCCGCGCGCGGTTATGTCGGGATCCTCGACATGCCCCTTGTGCCGCGGACTGCGGTAGTGGTCGAGGATGATCTCGCGGTAAAGGTCGTCGAGCACCTAGCCGAAGAACTCCCGGGCTTTGCCGATCCCGGCAATAAGGGCATCGATCTCGTTTTCGGTGTTGTAAAGGTAGAAACTGGCGCGGGCGGTCGAGCCGACTCCCAGCGCCCCCATCAATGGTTGGGCGCAGTGGTGTCCGGCGCGGACCGCGATGCCCTCGCTGTCCAGGACTTGGCCCAAGTCGTGCGGGTGCAGGCCCTCGAGGTTGAAGGAGATTACCCCGCCGCGGAATCTGGGATCGGGCGGACCGTAGATCTGCAGGTCGGGGATCTCGGCCAGCCTCGGCAGCGCGTATTCGGTCAGGCGCTGCTCGTGTTCCCAGATTTCCTGCAGGCCGATGGCGGCCAGATAGTCGGCGGCCACCCCCAGCCCGATAGCGCCGGCGATGTCCGGCGTACCGGCTTCGAATTTGTATGGCAGCCGGTTCCAGGTCGATCCCTCCATCGCAACCGTGGCGATCATGTCGCCGCCGCCCTGGTAGGGTTCGGCTTCCTCGAGCAGCTCGCGCTTGCCGTAGAGTCCGCCGATTCCGGTTGGGCCGAGCATCTTGTGGCCCGAAAAGGCCAGGAAGTCGACGTCCTGGGCAACAACGTCGATGGGTTGGTTGGGGACCGACTGGGCGCCGTCGACGACCAGCACGGCGCCGACCGCGTGGGCCAGGGAAGCGAGCTCGGCAACGTCCAGGGTCACGCCCAGAACGTTGGACATAGCGGTCAGCGCCACTACCTTGGTCCGCTCCGAGATCAGGGCCGCGAATTCGGCGGGCTCCGGTCGCCGCCGGTGATCTTGCAGCGAATACCAGCGCAGTTTCGCGCCGGTCTGATCGCACACCAGTTGCCAGGGAACGATATTGGAGTGGTGCTCGATGTTGGTGACCAGGACCTCGTCGCCGGGTCCCAGTCGCGGCCGCGCCCAGGCCTGGGCGACCAGGTTGAGCCCCTCGGTCGCTCCCCGGACCCAGACCAGTTCGGCCGGGTCGGCGGCTCCGATCAGATTTGCCACCTTGACCCTGGCCTGTTCATAGGCATCGGTCGCCAGCTGGCTCAGGTGGTGGATCCCGCGGTGTACGTTGGAATGCGTGTTTTCGTAGTAATCGTCCAGCGCGGCGATGACCGGGGCGGGCTTTTGCGAGGAGGCGGCGTTGTCGAGGTATACGAGTTTCTTGCCGGCGATCCGTCGGCCCAGGATCGGGAAATCGGCCCGCAGGGCCTGCGGGTCCAGTCCCGGGGAGCTCGGATGGACCAGCTTTTGCATCGTCAGATGATCGTTACCACGATCTGGTCGTCCTCGACCTCGCTCTCGAACCGCTCAACCGGGGTGGTGGCTGGAGCCGTCAGCGGCTCTCCGGTATCCAGGTCGAATATGGACCCGTGCAGGGGACAGATGACGGTGCAGTATTCGGTGCTGACCTCTCCCTCGGACAGCGAGGCCTGGCCGTGCGAGCATGTGTCCTCGATCACTTTGATTTCGCCGCGGACCTTGAACACCGCCAGCGGAATGCCGCCGGCCCGCACCCTGAACGCCTCGCCTTCGGCAAGTTCCGAATAGGCGCCTACCGCGAAGCGCCCGGTCCGGATCATCTAGCGTCCGCGCACGCCGGCGCGAAAGAGCACTTCCTGCTCGAGTCGGTCGCGGCAGCGTTCGTCGGATACCTGCGCCAGCACCGGTTCGACGTAGCCGCGAATCGCCAGCCCTTCGGCCACCGGTCGCGTAAAGCCCCGACTCATCAGGTAGAAGAGCTCTTCCTCCTCGATGCGCCCGATCGTGGCGCCGTGGGTGCAGCGTACGTCGTAGGTGCGGATCTCCATTCCCGGGATCGAGTCGGCGCGGGCCTGCTTGGAAAGCAGCAGGTTGTCGTTCTGCTGGTAGGTGTTCGACTGGCCGGCGGTGTCGGAGATCTCGATCGTTCCGTAGAAGACCGAGCGCGAGCGCTCCCGCAGCACGCCCTTGTAGAAGAGGTTCGAGTAGGTGTGGTCGCCGTGGTGGATCTGGCGGGTCTCGTGGTCGATGTGCCGGCGTCCGTCGAGCAGGGTCAACCCCCAGACCTGGCCCTCCGAGCCCGGCTGCGGAAACGAGACCTCGGTGTATGACTTGGCCAGGGCCGCCCCGAGCGAGAACTGGCAGAGGTTCACGCGCGCGTTGCGCCCCGCCAGCGTCCGCGTCTGGGCGAACGCGGCCGTGTGCAGGCCCCAGTTCTGGACGTGCTCGTAATTGAGGGTGGCGCGATCGCCGACATAGGCGTAGGTGAGCGGGCAGGCCAGGGTCTCGTCGTCGAGGGTCTCCGAGCAGTGCTCTTCGACCAGTTCAAGACTGGCGCCGTCGTCCACCCAGATCAGCAGGCGCGGAAACACCGCGATCCGGCTGCGGGTAGTCGCGATCATGCTGTACAGCGGCGCCGCAACGCTCAGGCCCGGCGGCACGTAGATGAACAGGCCGCCGTTCCAGAAAGCGCCGTTGAGGGTGGTGAATTTCTGCAGCGAACTGGGCGATTGCTCGGCCAGGCCCGGAAACCGCTCCAGCAGGCCGGGATGGTCGCGGGCCGCCCGGGCCAGCGAACAGAAGATAAGTCCGGAATCGGCCAGGCCGGAATCGAGCTCGATTTCGGGGTCGTGCCAGTCGACCTGGATGCTGCGGCCGGCAAACCAATCTTTTTCGAATAATCCGGCCGGCGCCGCGGCCGGCGGGCGCTCGCCCCAGGGCGCGAAATCATCGGGGGAGATTCCGCGCAGATCGGTGCGGCGCCAGGTCTCGTCGGTGATCTTGGGCAGCGGCGTGTCGCAGTAGGTTTGCCAGCTGGCCAGGCGCTGGGCTACCAGCCAGTCGGGTTCGCGGCCCTGGCGGGCATGGGCCTTAACGAGCTCGGCGCTGGGGCGAGCTTCTAGGGTCGGTGAAAGCGCCATTGGCGGTTGAATCGGTCCTGGGCGGTTGGTGGAAACGGGCTGGCTTGTGGCGAGATTGCCTTGGTTCGGACTGGCGGTCAGCCGACCGATCCCTCCATCTCGAGCTCGATGAGTCGGTTCATCTCTACCGCGTATTCCATCGGCAGCTCCTTGATGAACTCTTCGAAGAACCCGGTGACGATTACCGAGGTGGCCTTCTCCTCGGAGAGGCCGCGGCTCATCAGGTAGAAGATCTCCTCGTCGCCGATCTTGGAGACGGTCGCCTCATGACCGATCTGGGAGTCTTCCTCGGAAATTTCGATGTAGGGGTAGGTGTCGGTCTTGGAATCGGGCGTAAGCAGCATCGCGTCGCAGCGCACGAACGATTTCGAGCCGACCGCGTCGGGTTCGACCTTGAGCAGGCCGCGGTAGGTGGCCCTTCCGGTCCCGTTGGAGATCGACTTGGACGTGATCGTGGACGAGGTGTTGGGGGCGGCGTGGACGATCTTGGCGCCGGCGTCCTGATGCTGGTTCGTATTGGCGTAGGCGACCGAGAGGACCTCGCCGCGGGCGCGTTCGCCGAGCAGATGGATGGCCGGGTATTTCATGGTCACTTTGGAGCCGATGTTGCCGTCGATCCATTCGACGGCCGCCCCGGCCGCGGCGGTGGCGCGCTTGGTGACCAGGTTGTACACGTTGTTGGACCAGTTCTGGATCGTCGTGTACCGTACGTGCGCGTCCTCTAGGGCGATGATCTCGACCACCGCCGAGTGCAGCGAATCGCGCGCGTAAACCGGCGCGGTGCAGCCTTCGATGTAGTGCACCGAGCCGCCGGGCTCGCAGATGATCAGGGTCCGTTCGAACTGGCCGGCCGATTCGGCGTTTATCCGGAAATAGGCCTGCAGCGGCAGTTCGACATGCACCCCGGCGGGGACGTAGACGAAGCTCCCGCCGCTCCAGACGGCGGTGTTTAGGGCGGCGAACTTGTTGTCGTTGTAGGGGATGACGCTACTGAAATACTGCTCGACCAGTTCGGGGTACTCGCGCAGCCCGCCGTCCATGTCGAGGAAGACAACGCCCTGCGAGGCGAGCTGGTCCTGCAGGTTGTGGTACACGACTTCGGAGTCGTACTGGGCCCCGACCCCGGCCAGGAATTTCTTCTCGGCCTCCGGGATGCCCAGGCGGTCGAAGGTGTTCTTGATGTAGTCGGGAACGTCGTCCCAGTTGTCCTCGGACCCGCGGTCGGTGGCGCGCACGTAGTAGTGAATCTTGTCGAAATCGATCTCCGAGAGGTCGGCGCCCCAGGTCGGCATCGGACGTCCGGCGAATTCGGCAAACGCCTTGAGGCGCAATTCGAGCATCCAGGCGGGCTCGTTCTTTAGTGCCGAGATCTGGCGGATCACGTCTTCATTCAGGCCCGGCTCGGTGATGAAATCGGCTTTTACGTCGTCGTGAAATCCGTACTTGTAGTCGAACTCGATTTCGGCGTCGGGCGGCTTGATCACGTTTTCGGTGGCCATCTTTTAAACCGTTTCCGGTGCGAATTGCTTGTATCCGTCGCGCTCCAGCGCCTCGGCCAGCTCGGGCCCGCCGTCGGCGACGATGTCGCCGTCGATCAGCACGTGCACGAAATCGGGCTGGATGTAGCGCAGGATTCTCTGGTAGTGGGTGATCAGGAGGACTCCGATATCGGTGGTCCGGAGCGAATTCACTCCCTCGGCAACGATACGCAGGGCGTCGATGTCCAGACCCGAATCGGTCTCGTCGAGGATGCCCAGCGCCGGCTCCAGCATCGCCATCTGCAGGATTTCGCAGCGCTTCTTCTCACCGCCTGAGAACCCGTCGTTGAGGTACCGCGAGGCAAAACTCGAGTCGACGCTGAGCAGGTCCATCTTCTCCAGCATGCGCAGGCGGAACTCGCGCACCCCGATCGGACCCTCGTCGCCGCGGACGGCGTTGATCGCCTCGCGCAGGAACGTGACCAGCGGCACCCCGGGAATCTCGACCGGGTACTGGAAGGCCAGGAAGATTCCGGCGCGGGCCCGCTCGTCGACTTCCCATTCGGAGATGTCCTCGCCCCGGAACAGGATCCGCCCGGCGGTAATCTCGCAGCTGGGATTGCCCATCAGGGTGTTGGCCAGAGTGCTTTTGCCGGAGCCGTTGGGGCCCATCACGGCATGAACCTGGCCCTCGTCGACCGTCAGGTTCAGCCCGTGCAGGATTTCTTTATCGTCGCGCTGGACGTGCAAATCTTCGATTTGCAGCAGCGGATTTGGCGTCATCTTGGCCCGTAAATCAATTGCAGGTGGTCGCGATTCAGGCCCGCATAGTCGCCCTTTTGGGCGTATTTTGCAGGCTCAAACCTAGTTTATTTCGGCCCGGTCGGCGATCTCTTAACAGGGGCTAATTGTGCCCGCCGGCCGGCGGGCGCCATGACCAGTCCGGTTCCGGATCCGGCGCGGCGGCGATCTCGCTCAATTGGCGCGCGTCGGCCGCGCACACCGACGGGTCGGTGCGCAGGATCACGTCTAGGTGGTCGACCTCCTCGCCGAGCGGCTTCAGTGCCGCCCAGATTTCCTCGACCTGCTCCCGGCCGTATTGGTGCCGCGCGCGAGCCAGCGGATCCTCGGCCTGATGGGCAAAGTCCCCCGCGCCGCGCCCGTGCAGGCGCCCCACCGCCACATCGCCGCGGGTGGCCGCGCAGGTAAGCGGCGGGGCATCGGCCGCGGATTCAAAGTCGGTCGCCACCAGCGCGATTTCATGATCGATGAGTATTTCCTGGGTCCGTTCCAGGCGTTCGTTGCCGGTCAGCCAGGATGGGTCGCGGAACTCGACCGCCAGCGGCAGCCCGGGCAGGTTGGCGCGGCACTCTGCCAGGTAATCCTCGGATTCGGCGCTGGCCCCGAAATAGGCCGGAAACTGCATGGTTACCGCCCCCAGCCTGGCCCCCAGCGGTTCGAGCGCGGCGGCGAATTCGCCGAACAGGAAGTCCGGCGCCGGCACCGCGTAGTCGCGCCAGCTCACTCCCGGCTGGGGCTTGGCGCCGGGACGGAGTTGGTGCAGGCAGAGCCCGCCGAACGCCAGCACGTGAAAACGGAAATCTTCGCCCACGGACTCGGCCCAGCCGGCGATGCGCTCGATCCCCGGAACACCCTGAAAGGTGGAGTCGATTTCGACCAGCGAGAACTCATCGGCGTAAACCGCCAGCATGTCGACCTCGCGCGTCCGCGGCGGGTAGAAATCGGCCAGGTGCCGCCAGCCCGACGTCCCGACATTTAGTGCCATTGCGGGTAATTAATGGTCAATGGCTCTTAGATTGAATCGAGAATCGGTGCTCGGGATTCACTGCCGCTGCTGGCCACCGCGCACGGTCGGCCGCGCCGCATATACGATATGACCGCGATTCCGGTCATTCTGCATCGGCCAGATTTAGCGCCTGTCTCACCAACCCGATCGCGGGGGCGATCCTTTCCTCGCGATCTAAGTCAAAAAGCACACCACCCTCGTTTTGGCAATTGACGAGGAACTTGTATGTGTTCTTAGTCGCAAGGCCGGAGGGATCGTCGATTTCGTGGAATTCGGGCGCGAGAAGCAGCAGCAACCGCGTTTTGCGCGGGAGCACTTCGAACGCAAACGCAGGCCCGAAATAAGAGACTGATTTGCGCGCGGCCAATTCGATGATTTCGCGGTCGATTTCCTGCAATCGTTCCCTAAACCTCTGGAACAAATTGCGAACTAAGTCGGTCATTTCAACGCTGTCGGGATCGCTCGCCTTGGCCTTATTTCGTAACTCTTCAAATTCGATACGAGCAATCTGGTCTTCAGCAATTCCGTGATGGCACCAAATGCCCAGCGCCCTTGCGGCAAGCATTTTTCCGCGATTGCTCATTTGCTGCGCTGTCCATTTGTCCTGCTTACTAATGAATTTGTTCAATCGGACCGCGCTGTCTTCGAACCCGCCCGGAATCACCTTCTTTTCCTGGAATCCGCGATTCGAGTAGAGAGGGTTGTAAGCGGTGAGCGTCAAATTCCCTAGTCGGTGAAGCCAAGTTTGGTGAATTTCCTCCCATCTCTCGCCGAGCATCTGTTTCCAAGGCTCGGAAAGCACCTGGGGCATCACGTGCTCAATTTGAAAGCGGTCCGTGTCGACGCGTTCGAGATGGCCTGCGTTTTCGAGGCCTTCTAACAGGGGCCGACAGACACGCGCGCCGTAAAGGTTGTCTTCAAAAAGTGCGCGTTCAAACTCCTCGTCACTCGGGAAGCGGTAACTTGCCTGACGGCGGGCCAAAAGCATCTCCAACGATTTCGAGGGGCAATCTTCGTCAAGGCCGTAAGCAATGTTGGCGAACACCGACCAGTAGCCACGCGTTTGAAGTCCGCATACTTGCCGTCGAACGATGTAACTCTCAATTAAGCGAATCGACTCGGCGAATTCGGACTCGTTCAGTGTGCGGAGGTCGTGGTAACAGCGAAACAGCCTTGCAACAAGCATGGCGGGGACGTCTACGTGTCGCCGCAGTTCCCCGAGCGCCGCTCCGAGGTCTTTTCCGGGCCCACGCCGTAATACAAACGCCGCATAACCTTTGCTGAATTGCAAGAGATCGGCGAGAACCGCGTCCACGCTTTCGCCACCGGCCGTCAATCGCCTGTACTCTTCGCGGAACTCGACATAGATTCGGTCGGTCCGGATCTGCCTAGTCGCCTTTCGGCGCAATGCCACCCAATCGCGAGCGCAATTGTCGATTGCCCAATGCGAACCCTCGAACTCCGATTCGATCAGCCGCCAATACGAGCAATAAATGCGGTTCTGCTCCTCTTCCGGCAATCCCATGAGGATGAAATTGCGAATAAGGTCAGCCTGACTCAAATCAACCCCAGTGGAGTTCAGGCTTTCGAAAACTAGCTGCGGGTTGTCGAGCGGTGGTTCGAGCATGACGTCGACAATCTTCAAATTGCCCAACCCCTTGTAGATTTCGGCGGGGTCGCTGCTAGCAATAACTCCGCGGAATAGCTGGTAGGCGTCGTCGACCTCTGACGCGGGATCGTCAATAGATTCCTGGGATCCCTCGACGATCTTTCTTAGCGTCCGGTCGTCGTTTCTGCGTAGAACCAATCTGGGCTTTTGATCTCCAGTCTTGAACGCGTTCTGCAGAAACCGGCTGTCGATTTCTGCAGAAGTTGGGCCGCCCTCGCCAGCCCATCCTGAATCTTGGATGTGGTCCCGCAACGCTGCGAGCAACAGCGAAAGTGTGGTCAGTCTCTGCTGTCCATCAATTACCAACCAGCGCGAAAACGTTGCTTCTTGCGGGCCGGCGGCGGTATAGACGATCGATCCAAGAAAGTGGCCGCCATTAGCCGGCGCATCTGCGGCTTGCAACACGTCATTCCAAAGCTGCACGCACTGCTCTTCGGTCCAGTTGTAGTTGCGCTGAAAAATGGGAACCACGAATTGCTTGCTTCCCTCAAGCAACTTCCAAAGGTCTTGGTGACTGGCCCTCAATTGGCTACTTCTCCGTGATCGAAAAGGTGTTTTTGGTCGTCCAATTCGGCGATCCGGCCTTTGGTCCGCGCGACGTTTTGGATGCAGTTGCGCTTGCGACCGGCGCAGTGAGCCCGGATTCGGAATTGTGGGTCAACGCGGTGCCGAGGCGCGGCGCATTTTCAATTGCCGCTACCAATGAGATTCACTTGGGCTTTCACGCCCCGAACTTGACCAGCCGGCCGGCGGTGGCCAGCAACGTGGGCAATACCGCCCGCGCCGGCAATTGGCCCAGTCCTCCTCCGCCGCAGGCGCGCTCGCCGAAGCTCTCCACCAGGTCCGGCAGGGCCTGCCGGCCGGCGATCAGCAACGGTACCGGATGCCAGGAGTGCTGACGCAGCGCGGCCGGGGTCGAGTGGTCGCCGGTCACGGCGATCGCGGCCGGTCCCAGATCCAGCAACCGCGGGAGGGCTGCGTCGACTTCTTCGATTGCCCGGGACTTGCCCTCCCAGTCGCCGTCCTCGCCGGCGGCATCGGTGGGCTTGAAATGGACGAAGAAAAAGTCGTAATCGGGCCAGGCGTCGGACACCGCCTGGAGCTGTCCGGGGAAGGTGTCGCCGGTATCCAGGACGTCCATTCCGGTGATTGCGGCCAAACCTTTGTACATCGGGTAGGAGGCCGAGCAGGCCCCGCGAATGCTCCAGGTCCGCTGCATGGGGACAAGCTCCGGCCGGGTCGCATAGCCGCGCATCAGCACGAAATTGGCCGGTGCGCGGCTACCGATTCGCTCGGTTACGACCTCCAGGAACCGGGACAGGACCGCCGCTGTCTCGGCCGCGTCCCCGTCCAGCGGTTCCGGGTCGGCGGGCGGGATGCCGACCGCCTGGGGGTCCGTTTCACGGACGCGCTCGGAGAATCGCGCCCCGCGCAGCACCAGCACCGCGCGGTGGGCGCTTTCGGTGGCCAGTTCATAGGGGCACCCGATATCGTGGCCGGAAAGCTCGGCCACCAACTCGCGGTTCAGCCGGCTGGGGATCCGTCCGGCGCGCCGGTCGGCCACGTTGCCGTCGGCGTCCAGGGTGCAGAAGTTGAGGCGCACCCCGAGATCGCCCGGCCCCAGGTCCAGACCGATGCCGATCGCCGAGAGGGCGCCGCGCCCGATGTTGCTGGCGACCGGGTCGTAACCGAACAAGGCCAGGTGGCCGGGGCCCGAGCCTGGGGTAATGCCGGGACCGATCGGGACCGAAAGGCCGGTGGCGGCTTTTGCGGCCAGGGCATCCAGATTGGGCGTGCTGGCGGCCTCGAGTTCGGTCAGGCCGGTCTGCGGGTGGGCCAGCCCGCCCAGTCCGTCGATGACCAAGAGGACTAGCTTGCTGGCGCCCGGCCGGGCCAATTGCTGGTAGGTGTCGGCGGAAATCATCTGGAACGCGGGTTCGAACTGGGCGACGGGGCAAAAAATGTTAAGCCGTCCGGCTTTCCCGTCGCCGGCGCTGGGCGCATGGACAGGGCAAGTTTCTTGGCCGCAACCAGGTCGCGGCTCTGCTAGAAAGTTAGCCGGCGGGCGTTTGGCAGCTCGCGCCAACCGGCGACCGGCGACAGCGCCGGCAATGCGGGAGGAACGCCGATGCGATTCGTGGTCCGAAGTTCGGCCAATTCGGGGATCAGCGGAACGGTCCTGGCCGCCGTCCTGGCCGCGTTCGGCGCGCTTCTGCTGCTGGCCCCGACCAGTTCCGCCGGGGGCGGCGGACCCTCCGCCGATTCGCTGCAGCTGGCAACCGGCGGTCCGGCGCCGGGGAATGCGGCGACGATCCTCACCGTCCAGGGCACCGCTTCAAGAAGCGCCAGCTACGATGGCGCGGTGGCGCGTTTTTCGGTTCGGGTGCTGCGCGATTCGATCCTCGCCGCGGTTTCCGACGGCAATTCCGCTGTCGCCAGCATCGCGGCGGCGGTGGATGCGCGGTGCACCGCCGCCGCGATGTCGGACGCCGACGGCTCCACCACGGATGCGTGCGTTTCTCCACGGGGCCTGCAGACCCTCGGCATCCGGATCGAAGAGGAGTTCGACTACACCGACCAGGGCCGGATTTCGGAAGGGTTCCTATACGAAAACCGGCTCAGCATCGCCATCGAGGGCACCGAATTCGCGGGCGGTCTGGTCGATCTGGTGATCCGCGCGGGCGGCGACTCGGTCCGCTTCGAGGGCCTTGGATTCACCACCTCGCAGCGCGCCGAAATCGAACGGCTGGCGTTGCTTGACGCGATCGACAGCGCCCGGCTGACGGCCCGGACGATCGCCGACCACATGGGTTATCAGATCGTCCGCATCGTCGAGGTGAATCCGCGGGAGTCGTACCAGGTCGAACTCGATTCCGGACGTGGAGAAGCTATACCGGCGGCGGCGGCGCCCGCGCCGACCAGAGTGTTCGCCGGCCAGGCCGTGATCACCTCGCGGGTTTCGCTGACGTTCGAGCTTCGACCCCGGTAGGGGTCCTGGCCGGCCCGGACGGCAAAACGGCAAAATGGGTCGGCACCGCCAATCAAGAAGGCCGCAGTATCCGCACCGCCTCCGCACCCGCTTCCTCGCCGGTCCGGGTAGAGCGGCGCGCCTACAGCAAAGGGGCGATGCTGGCCTTTTTTGTTCCGGTGGCGCTCTCGTCGCTGGTCGCCGGACTGCGCAACCCGGTGCTCGATGCCGGACTGGCGCGCACGTCCGAGCCCGTCCTGGCGCTGGCCGGGTTCGCGGCCGTCTCGTCGCTGATATTCATCCTGCACACCTCCAGCCAGGTCCAGCAGAGCGTGTTCCTGGTTTACGCCAACGGCCGCGAGTCATTCCGGAGGGTCACCTGGTTCAGCGTCTACGGCGGCCTGGCCGCCTGCGCGGTGGCGGTGCTGGCCACGCTGCCGCTGATCTCGGACCTGCTCCTGGAAGGGGCGATGGGGGCCACCCCGGAGGTGGCCGAGTACTCGCAGCCATCCCTGCTGGTGCTGATGATCCTGGTCCCGCCGCTGATGATCGCCCGCGGATTCTTCCAGAGCCTGTTGCTGCAGCGGCGCCAGGCGCGCCGCATCACCTTTTCCACGATCGGCGGGTTACTGGTGCTGGTCCCGGCCGGGCTCCTGTTCGTCCCCCTGGCCCCGATAAACGGCGCCTTGGCGGCCGCGATCGCGCTGGTGGTGGTAACCGTGGCCGAGGGGGCCGTTTTGGCCTATTTCGCGATGTCCGAACTGCGCGCCAACCCCTATCCGGTCGAAGAGAGCGCCCCGCTGCCGTCGATGGGCGATCTGGTCCGGTTCGGCTGGCCGCTTCTTTTGTCGATGCTGGCCATGTCGGGTTCGGCGCCGCTGGTGACCGCCGGGATTTTCCGGCTCGATGACGGCGTGACTGCGGTCGCCGGTTTCAGGGTCGCCTGGAGCATCGCGGTGCTCGGTCTCAGCCTGACCCTGGCGGTCCGCCAGACCGCGCTGGTAATGTCCAAATACCCGGAAAGTCACCGCCAGGGCCGCATGTTCTCGGCGATGGTCGGCGTGGCGGTGGGAGCCGGTACGCTCTTGATGACCACCGGCCCGATTGGAGATTTCGTGCTGCTTACGGTTATCGGAATATCCCCTGAGATTGCCGACCAGGCGCGGCCGGCGGCCTGGGTCCTGGCGACGGTGCCGTTGCTGATGGGTTTTCGCCAGTTCTACATTTCACTGCTCATGCACCAGGGCCTGTCCAAGCGGGTCGGCGTGGGATCCGTCTCGCGGGTAATCGTGATGATGGTCGTGATATTTGCGATCGCACCCTTCGCACCGATTGCCGGAGCGGTCATGGGGGCGCTGGCGCGCCTGGGCGGTCAGTTGACCGAGACGCTGATTTCCTGGCATCTTGGCCGCGCCTGGTTCGGCCAGGACCCGCTTTCGGCCGCCCGCAAGGATTAAGCAGGGTGGCGGACAGAAACCCCCCGGCTTCCCCACACCTGGCGGTAGTAGTCCTCGACGGACCGCTGGGCAAAGACCCGGCAATCGCCGACCTTCTGGCTGGCGCCGATCTGGTCGTGGCCGCCGACGGCGGCGCGGACCGGCTCGGCGATACGGGCCAGGTCCCGGACCTGGTGGTGGGCGATCTCGACTCGCTGGATCCTGCCCGCGTCGAAGAGCTGGCCGCCGCCGGGATTCCCATCCAACGCCATCCCCGGGACAAGGATTTGATCGACGGTGAGCTTGCCCTGCAGGCGGCATTGCGGTGCCATCCGGACCGGATCGTCCTGCTGGGGCTGTTGGGCGGAGCGCGCCCCGACATGGTGTTGGCCAATCAGATGCTGCTGTTTCACCCCGGACTCGCCCCCGGGTCGGCGACCGCGATGGTGCCCGGCTGGACCATCTTCCCGGTCGGGAATGACCTCCTCGAGCTGGCGGCCGCGCCCGGTAAGATCATGTCGCTGGTCCCGATCGATGCCGTCGCCGAGGGGGTGGATATTCACGGGGCCAGATGGCCGCTTTCGGGAGCGGCGCTGCAGCGCGGTCAGGGCCGGACCCTTTCCAATCGGGTCGCCGAAGACAAGATTCGGGTGCGTTGTCGAACCGGCCGGGCGCTGCTCTACCTGGAACGCTAGCCGGCCGGGCCGGCGCCTGGCCATAGAATGACTCCACAGTTACAAGTAAATATCCGCAGGGGTGCTGGAAGCATCGGCTGAGAAGGCAGGCGCGATTCGAGCCTGCCTCCCCTAATGACCTGATCCGGGTAATACCGGCGTAGGCAGACGGAACCGACCGAACTTTCACACCGCATTGGCCTTGCCGATGCGGTGTTTGCCTTCCAAGGGCGGCGGCCTCCCCGGATTTGCGGCGAGCGGCGCCCGCCGGAAGGAAGGTCTTTGGCAAATGGCAGCGATCATCGCGGCGTTCCAGGTACTCCCCAGCGGGGTCGAAGACGGTTACGGATGCGTGGAAGCCGCAATCGCGGTCGTGCAGCAGTCCGGCCTGCCCTATGACGTCTCGTCATTCGAGACCACGGTCGAGGGTGAATACGACGAATTGATGGACCTGATCAAGCGCGCCCAGCAGGCCTGCTTCGACTTTGGTGCCAGTTCGGTGCTCTGCAACATAAAGGTGGCCAACACCCCCGCCGGCACCACCATCGCCGATCACATCGGCAAGTTCCGCGATTGACCGCCGCGGCGATCAAGTCCCGGATCCGGGCGGCCGCGCCGGCGGCCGGCCTGGTGGTTTTCATATTGGCCTTCTGGCAGTTTTTCGTGACCTGGCGCGAGGTGCCGCGCTGGCTGCTGCCCTCGCCGCTGGACATCGCCGCCGCGTTCGTCGACTCGGCCGATCTGATGGGCTACCACATCCCGGTGACGCTGCTAGTCATGGCGGCCGGGTTTACGATCTCTCTCCTGCTGGGGACGACGGTGGCCACGGTCTGCCACCTGTTCGGGCCGGTGCGCAGGGCGGTCTATCCGCTGCTGGTTACGTCCCAGTCGGTTCCGTTCATCATCATCGCTCCGCTGCTGGTGATCTGGTTCGGCTTCGGCCTGGCTCCGAAACTGGTCCTGGTCACCCTGGTATGCGCCTTCCCGATCACGGTCACTTTCCTGGAAGGTCTGCGCTCGGCCGACCACGAGGCCCTCGACCTGCTGCGTTCGATGGGGGCGAGCCGGTGGGACCAGTTCCGCCTCGTCCAGCTCCCGCCCGCCCTGGCGGCGCTGGCCGCCGGCGCCAAGATCGCGGCCACCTACGCGGTTATCGGGGCCCTGATCGCCGAATGGCTGGGCGCCAGCCGCGGACTGGGCGTTTTCCTGATCCGCTCGATGAATTCCTTCCGCGCCGACCGGGCCCTGGCCGCGATCGTGATCGTGATCTTGATCGCCCTCACCGCCTGGGCGACGATCGAACTTCTGACCCGCTGGGCGATGCCCTGGCGGGCCCACCTCTAAGCCGCAACCGTCCGGAGCCCTCCGGCAACACCCCCTGACTCCAACCCGAAGAGGAACCACACCATGAACCGTCGCAATTTCCTGCGTCTGGCCCTGGCCGGCGGTGCCAGCCTGGTCCTGGCCGCGTGCGATATGAGCGGCCAGGAAACGGCCGTCTCGGAAGACATCGCCAATATCGCGGTCACCGCGCCCGAGGCCGCTCCGCGGCGCGCCGATCGCGCCGAGGCGACCCTGGTGCTGGACTGGGTGCCCAACACCAACCACACCGGCCTTTACGCCGCCCGCGCGCTGGGCTATTTCGAAGAGGAGAACCTCGATTTCAAGATCGAGGAGCCGGTCGAAGTCGACGCGACGTCGGTGGTGGCGGCCGGAAATGCCGAGTTCGGGATCGGGTTTCAGGAGTTCCTGACCCCGGCCCTGGTCCAGGGCGCCCCGGTCGTTTCGGTGGCGGCCATCATCCAGGAGAACACCTCCGGCTTCGCATCGCTCAAGAGCCGCGGGATTTCGCGTCCGCGCGACTTCGAGGGTGCCGTCTACGGCGGGTTCGGCTCCCCGCTTGAACTGGCGATCCTGCAGGTGATGATGGAGCAGGACGGCGGCGATTTCTCCAAACTCGAGTCGGTTGGCGCCGGCGCGGCCGATTTCCTGACCATCATCCAGCGCGACGTGGACCTTTACTGGATCTTCTACGCCTGGCAGGGGGTGAAGGCCGACCTGGAGGGGATCGAACTGGACGTGGCTTTCCTCTCCGATTGGGGTGTTCCCAACTACTACACCCCGCTGATCATGGCCAACTCCGGCATGCTCGGACGACGCCGCGAAATCGGCGAGCGGGCGATGGCGGCCATATCGCGGGGATACGATTTCGCCATCGCCAACCCGGCCGAAGCGGCCGAAATGCTGATCCAGGCCTCACCCGAGATCGACGTGCCGCTGGCGCACGCTTCGCAGCTCTGGCTCTCCCCGCGTTACCAGGGCGACGCCGACCGCTGGGGCCGCCAGCAGGGGTCGGTCTGGGGCGGCATGACGCAATGGATGCTGGACCGCGAATTGATCGAGGAGATGTTCGAGTGGGAGAACGCTTTCTCCAATGAGCTCCTGCCTGAATAAGCGCGTCTAGGCCGTGGCCGGCCGGCTGGTCCTGGAAGGGATCGAGAAGAGTTTCGGCAGCGGTGCCGAACGGCTGCGGGTGCTGGACCGGACCAGCCTGGTGGTCGAGCAGAGCCAATTCCTTTGCTTGGTCGGCCCCAGCGGCTGCGGCAAGAGCACCCTCTTTAACGTGGCGGTGGGTCTGACCGCGCCCGACTCCGGCCGGATACTGCTCGACGGCTCGGACATAACCGGCCGCCGCGGCCTGCTCGGTTACATGCCGCAACGCGACCTGCTGCTTCCGTGGCGGCGCGTCATGGAGAACATCGTCATCGGCGTGCAGGTGCGGCGCGGTGACCTGGCGGCGGCCCGCCGGCGCGCCCGCGACCTGGCCCCGCTGTTCGGATTGGAGGGGTTTCTCAATCACCACCCCCACCAGCTCTCCGGCGGGATGCGCCAGCGGGCGGCGCTGCTGCGCACCATCGTGAGCGGAAACCAGGTCCTGCTGCTCGACGAGCCCTTCGGGGCCCTCGACGCCCTTACCCGGTTGGACATGCACCGCTTCCTGCTCGGCGTGCGGGCCGAGCTGGACCTGACCGTGCTTTTCGTCACCCATGATCCGGACGAGGCGGTTGCCCTGGCCGACAAGGTCGCGGTCATGTCGGCCCGGCCCGGCCGGATCGTCGACCAGTTCGCGGTCGAACTGGCGTTCCCGCGCCGGGGCGATCGAGCCGCCGCCGCGCTGGCCGGCTACCGCGCCCGCCTGCTGGCGGCGCTGGGATCGGGCCTGTCGTCCGAGAGCAATTGAGCCGGCCGCACCGCCGTCCAGCCCTAGGCTTAGATTGGACACCAGACTGCGCCACGTAGCCGGATCCCGCATCTGAAGCAAAGCCCGACGCGGCCCGCGAGCGCCCCCGGACCAGCGGCGCCGGCCTACCGCATTCCCTGGACGATCGTTATCGCCGGGGCGGCGATGGCGTTCATCTTCACCGGTTCCACCCAGTCCTTCGGGGTTTTCCTCAAGGCCGTGACCGAGGACCTGGGTGTCGGGCGCGAGACATTTGCGCTGGCGATCGCGGTGCTGCAGCTGGCAACCGGCGTACCGGTCGCCGCCTACCTGGCCGACCGCTACGGCCATTGGAAGGTGATCGTGCCGGCCAGCGTGGTCTTCGCGGCGGCGATGCTGCTCACCGCGCAGGCCCAGACCGGTCTCCAATTCCTCGCCTACCTCGGATTCCTGGGTGGCATCGCCATCAGCGGGGCTTCGATGACGGTGGTCGTCGGCGCGGTCGGGCAGATGGTGCCGGTGCGGCGCCGCAGCTTCGCCCTGGGCCTCGTCACCGCCGGTTCCTCGGCCGGCATGTTCGTGCTGGTGCCGGCCTGGCAGCAGATCCTGAACCTGGTCGGCTGGCGGACGAACTTCGCCCTTTTCGCGCTGGTTCCGCTGGCCATCGGATTGATGGCCTTCATCTTCCTGCGCGATACCGACAAGATGCCCAAGAGCGCGGACGTTATCGACGAACCGTTCGTGGAGATGCTCAAGCGGGCCCGCAAGAACCGCGACTACCTGTTGCTGACCGCCGGATTCTTCGTCTGCGGATTCCACGTCAGCTTCATCGCCGCCCACCTCCCCGCGTACCTGTCCGACGAGGGGGTTTCGGCCACCGCCGCCGCCCTTGCGCTGGCAATGATCGGGCTATTCAATATCTTCGGATCGGCAATCTCCGGGCGCCTCGGCGACCGCTACCGGCGCAGCCGCCTGCTGGCCATCATTTACTCCCTGCGCGGCGTGGTGATCTTCGGGTTGCTGGTGCTGCCGCTGACTGAATTCACCGCGATCGCGTTCGGGGCCCTGATGGGACTTCTGTGGCTGGCCACGGTTCCACTTACTTCCTCGACCGTCGCCCACCTGCTGGGCGCGCGCTACCTGGCGGTTATGTTCGGGACCACGTTTTTCTCCCACCAGATCGGATCGTTCCTGGGAGTCTGGCTCGGTGGACGCGTGTACGATGCCATCGGCACGTACGACCCGATTTGGATCGCCGGGATCGCATTGGGATTCGCCTCCGCGCTCATTCACCTGCCGATCGGCGACCGCCGTGGCGTGATGGCCGCCGCCGCGGCCTATTGAACGTCCCCGTTCGGATGGGCAATCACCGGATGCCGCTGCACGGGAAAATCCGGCCCTGCTGAGCCCCGGTTGGCGGCTGGGCCTGGCCCTTTGGGCGGCCGGAATGGTAGGCGTTGTCGCCATCTCGTTCACAGTCCTGCCCGCGCTGCTGGAGACCACCGGGCCGCCTGCGCCGCTGTGGTTGATCAGCACGGTCAGCACCGCTCAGACCGGAGCGTACCTCGGGCTGGCCGTCTGGGCGGGAGTCAGGCTGTCGCCGCGAATCGGATTCGGGGCGCCGGCATTTTCGGCGGCGGCCGCCGGACGGCGGTTCGGGCCGTCGCTGCGGCGGCAAATCGCCCCGGGCCTTGTGGGCGGGGTGATCGGCGGGCTGCTGTTGCAGATCGCCTGGCTGTTGGAGCCGGCCGAGCTGTCAGGGGCCGCCGGCAATGCGACCGTGCCGCCGCTGGTGCGAATCCTCTACGGCGGGATTACCGAGGAAATATTGACCCGCTGGGGCCTGATGACGGTCCTGGTGTGGGTCTTGTGGGTGGTCGTTCAGCGGCGGCAAGGGCGCCCCGGGGTCGGAGTCGTCTGGGCCGGCATCGTGCTGAGCGCGATCCCCTTCGGGGCCGGACACCTGCCCCTGGTCGCGTCGACCGTGGATGGATTGACCGCCGGCATCGTGGTCTGGGTAGTTGGCGCGAACGCACTGTTCGGATTGCTGGCCGGGTTTCTGTATTGGCGCTTTGGCCTGGAATCGGCCGTGATCGCCCATTCCCTCGCGCACGTATTCGACTACTTGGCAGGTCTCGCGTTTCCGATCTGAAACATCCTCCCGCCCGCAGCGTCGGTGAATCGCACGAAGCGGTCCGCTCGGACTACTCTGCGAGCGCGCCCCCGTCGACCACCAGCTCGCTGCCGGTCACGAACGAGGATTCGTCGCAGGCCAGATAAAGTGCCGCGAAGGCGATGTCCTCGGGCGTGCCAAGGCGTCCGAGCGGCGTGTAGGCGTTGATTTCGCGGCCTCCGAATACCTGTCGCAAAAGATCGGTTTCAACCGGTCCCGGGTGGAGGGAATTGGCCCGGATCCCATCGCCCGCGTACTGGATCGCGGTGAGCTTTGTGAATGTCCGCACCGCCCCTTTGGCGGCCGGGTAGGCGGTTGCCCGGTCGACCCCCACCATTGCGACGATCGACGAGACGTTCACGATCGAGCCTCCGCCGGCGCGTCGCATTGCCGGGACGGCGGCTCTGGTGCCCAGGAAAACGCCCTTTGCGTTCACGTCGAACATGAAATCCCAGTCGTCCTCGGTGGTTTCTTCCACGCGGCCGCCGCGCCAGGCCCCGGCGTTGTTGACCAGGACGTCCAACCTGCCGTAGCCATCTTCTGCGGCCTCGACCGCGGCTTGCCAGTCGGCCGCCGACGTCACGTCCAGACGAATGAAAACCGCGGCGCCTCCGCCCCGGTTGATCTCGGCCGCCAGCTCCATGCCGACCTCCTCGAGGACGTCGCCGACTACAACCCTGGCGCCCTCCTTGGCAAACAGCCGTGCCTCGGCCGCGCCTTGCCCCCTGGCGCCGCCGCTGATCAGGGCTACTTTCCCTGCCAATCGCCCCATTTGGGCAACCTCCTGCTTGATGCGGTCAGTCGGCCCCCGCCCGGCCCCGCCGCGCCTGGACGGACGCGGCCGGAAATGCGGGATCAAGAATCCCGGCCGTTGGCCAAGAATCAGCAATCCGCCTGCCCACTCGCACCCTGCGTGAACCTTGCTTTCGCGCCGCCGCGTTGATCAGGATCATTCGGCGGTTGCGCCGCCGTCGATGACCAATTCGCTGCCGGTGACGAACGAAGATTCGTCGCAGGCCAGATAGAGCGCGCCGTAGGCGACATCCTCCGCCTTGCCCACTCGACCGAGCGGGGCGGGAGCGAACTTTTCGATCTCGAGCGACTCCACCACCTGCGCCAGCAAGTCCGTGTCAATCGGTCCCGGGTGGATCGAATTGGCGCGAATGCCGTCGGGCGCGTACTGGATCGCGGTGGCCTTGGTGAATACGCGTATGGCCCCCTTGGATGCGGCGTAGGCCGAGGTCCGCGGGTTCCCGACTATTCCCGATATCGAAGATACGTTTACGATCGACCCTCCGCCTCCGGCCCGCATTGCCGGAATGGCGGCCCTGGTGCCGAGAAACACCCCCTTGGAGTTGACGTCGTTGACGGCGTCCCAGTGCTCCACGCTGGTTTCTTCAACCCGTCCGCCACGCCAGATGCCGGCGTTGTTTACCAGCACGTCCAGCCGGCCGTGGCCGGAAACGGCGGCGGCCACGGCGTCACGCCAGTCCCGCTCGCTGGTAACGTCCAGATGCACGAATCGGGCATGGCCGCCCGAGGCGCCGATTGCGGAAGCGACTTGCGCGCCGGCGGCATCGCGCACGTCGCCGACGACCACCCTGGCGCCCTCGGCGGCAAACAGCCGGGAGATCGCCGCGCCCAGGCCGCCTCCGCCTCCGCTGACCAGGGCGACTTTGCCGTCCAGGCGGCCCATTCGATCGCTGCTCAAGGTCCGGCGAGCGTGGGCGCCGGCCCGGTACTGACCTGAATCATGTCACCGGCAGCGGGGGCTTGAGATTCTCCGGACGGCCCGCGGGCAGGGTTGCGCGTCTACAACGCCGCGTGATCACTGGCCCGTCCCGCTGGGCTTCCCGCGCCTTCAGCGCTTTATTTCAATCGAACCGAAAAGGGCGCTGCCGGTCACCTGGACCTGGTGTTCTGGGGCACCGGGCGGGTCCTTCTCCAGCACCGAACCGAACGTTGCGGTAACCCCGGAAGTGTCGAGACTCCAGTTCTGCGGCACCCGCAGCTCGATGCTGCCGAAAATCGCCGCAGCTTCGATGCGCGCCGGCTTCGCCTTTAGTTCGGCCTCGCGCAGATCGAATTCGCAACTGCCGAACGTGGCGTTTATCTGCAGCGGATCGGGCAACGGCCCGGCGACCCGGCGCTGGACCTGGCCGAAGATCGCCAGTGCATCTTCGCTGTCCCGGGTGCGACGCTGGAGCCCCTGAACCAGCACCGCGATGCCAATGGCAATGATCAACAGCGGCCAGATCAGGCTGCCGTCGAGGGCCAGATCGGCCACGATCGCGACCTGCAGCAGGACGAGCACCGCGATTGCCAGCAGCAACCACGGGCGCGAACCAGCGCTTGAGCCGGCGACCATTCGCACTGCCAGGTAGACGGCGGCAATCGCCGGGATCATTTCCCAGACAACCGGGAAGCCGTCGATCGACCCTTCCAGCAGGGCCACCACTCCGAGGGTGATGAGCGCGGCGCCGAATGCCAGTCCGTCGACCCTTTTTTCCATGGCCCGCCCCATCAGCGCTCAGGCTGCGACCTGGCAGTTCTCGATTGAGACGTCGTAGACGTAATCGATGATCGTGCCGGTTATCGTGATCGGTTCACCAGGCTGGCGGCCCTTCTGCGATTCGTAGTCTTCCGCGCCGAGGTTGCAAATTACGCCGTTGACGTAGTCTCCGCCGACCACCATGATGAATCCGCCGCGTCCGGCGGAGAAGTTCTCGCGGATCATCCCGCTGATGCGGGCGGTTTGGCCCGTGTACTCGGCCAGGGCGGCGTCCTTGTCGGCAATGAAAGCGGCAAAGAGTTCGTCGGCGCCGATCTCGATGTCGATCTCCGGCGGGGCCGCTTCCTCGACCGGCGCGGGTTCGGGATCCGGCGCGGGTTCGGGTTCGGGCGCCGGAGTCGGCTCGGGCGAGGGTGTCGGCTCGGGTGCCGGTTCCGGAGTCGGCTCGGGCGCTGGTTCGGGGGCCGCCGTGGGAGCCGGAGGGGCCGCCGCCGGTGCGGTCGCGGTCTCCTCCTCGCCGCAGGCTGCGGTCAGCAGCGCCAGGGCGATCGCACTCGAGAGAAGGATGACCGTCAACTTGTTTGGATTGGCGCTCGGGTGCACGTGCTATCTCCCGTTCAGTAATCGCGATCGGCCACAAGATCGACCATCTCGTCCAGCATTTGCGCGTAGTTCTTTTTTACAGCCAGCCCGCCTACCAGATCGCGGCAATGCGCCTGGATTCCGGTCAGGCGTTCGCGCATCTGGGACGCCACCCCGGCTTCGTCGAACCGATCCAGCAGCGTTCGGACGTCCTCATCGGTCGCCACAGTTGCAGGGATCTGGCCGCCCGCCTGCACGTAAAGCACCACCGGCAGCGATTTTTTGCCGCGCCGCAGGTCCCCGCCCGCCGGTTTGCCGGTCACCTGCGGGTCTCCCCAGATGCCGAGCGCGTCGTCGCGCATCTGGAAGGCCAGGCCCAGTTGATGGCCGAGGCGCCGCCAGGGATCGGAATCGCACCCGGCCGCCACCGCGCCCATTTCCAGGGCGAGGCCGAAAAGGGTCGCCGTCTTCAGGGCGATCATCTGTTCGTACTCGCTCGCGCTTACCGCGCTGCGGGTTTCGAACTGCAGGTCGAGCTGCTGGCCGCGGATGACCGCCCCGCAGGCGTCGGCCATGCGCCGGATCGAAGCCGTCGGGTCGGCGCCGAATTCGGCGAGAGCGGCAAATGCCCGCGTGAGCAGCAGATCGCCGGCGTTGATCGCCGTGGCTTCGCCCCAGATGGTCCAGGCGGCCGGGCGTCCGCGGCGCTGGCGGTCGCGGTCCATGATGTCGTCGTGGAGCAGGGTCATGGCGTGGAACAACTCGATCGCGGCCGCCGCCGGCAGGCCCGCCCGCCCGCCGCCGAGCGCCTCGCAGGCAAGCAGCAGCAGACCGGCGCGGAGCTGCTTGCCGCCGCTGGAGCCGGTGATCGGCGTCCCGTTGGCCTCGGTCCAGCCCAGGTGGTAGCGGGCGACTCGCGTGACCGGATTCTGGTCCTCCCCCACCACCCGGCGCATCTCTTCGTCGGTGAGCGGTCGGCAGTCCGCCAGGTATTCCAAAAATCGCACCCTAGGCACTCTCTCCCCGGCCCGCAACCGGTCTGCCCGGAAAATGTAGGGGTCTGGCCCGCACCGGCCCAGGCTGCCCCGCAACCGCCGCCATTTTCGGATAACCCTCCCCGTGCAGGCCCAACCCTTGCGAACCCTTAGCCTGCGAACCTCGTTCGCACCGCTCCTGGCCGGGTTCATCTGCGTGTTCCTCGGCACCTACGACAACACCGCGCTGGCGGTGGTGTTGCCGACCATTGCCGACGATCTGGGACTTGACCTGCAGATCGCACAATGGACCAACCTGGCGCCAATGATCATGTCGGCGGCGCTGCTACTGGTCATGGGCAACCTGGCGGACCGCATCGGACACCGGCGAGTCCTCTACGCCGGCCTGGCCACATATTTCGTGTCGGCGTTGCTGGCGGCGTTGTCGAACGGGTTCGCGATGCTGCTCCTCGCACGATTCCTGACCGGAATCGCCCTTGCTTCCTGCTACACCGTCGGGCCGGCTTTCACGATTCGCTCGTTTGTTCCCGGCCGCCGCGCCCGCGCCCTCTCGGTGGTCGGGATCACCACCTCGATCGGACTGGTTTCGGGTCCGGTGCTCGGCGGCTATCTGGGTGAGACGTTTGGTTGGCGGACGCTGTTCTGGGCTCCCCTGGCGATCTTGGTCCTGGTGATGGCGGTCATCTGGTTGGGGCCCCGGCTGCGATTGTTCGAACGCCTCTGGGAGACCCCGCAGCGGCTGGAGCGCAAGTTCGACTACCGCGGAGCGTCGCTGATGCTCTTCTGGCAGGGCCCGCTGCTGCTGGCCATTACCCTGGGCAACGACCGCGGCTGGCTCAGTCCGGAGATTCTGGCGGCGGCCGCATTGGGCGCGGTGGTCTTGTATTTCTTCGTGCGGGTCCAGCTCAACGCCGCTCACCCGACCCTTGATTTCCGGTTGTTCAAGTTGCGCGATTTCCGCCTGCCGGTGTTGGCCGCGGCGCTCGGGTTCACGGTGGTGATCATCAACTTCCTTTTGCTCCCGTTCTATATGTCGCTGGTGCTGGGGATGTCCGCCTTCGCAATCGGAATCGTGGCCGCCATCTCGCCGGCGATGATGTCGTTCATGGCCCCGCTGGGAGCCCTCTGGGCCGAACGCGCTTCCCCGCGGCACCCGGCTTCCGCCGGCCTGGCGCTGCTGGTTGTCGGAACCGTGCTTATGCTGCTGCTGCTGCACACCGATTCGTCGGTCTGGCTGCTGGTCGGTTTGCTGGCCCTGACCGGCATCGGCCTGGGCACATTCGAATGGACCATAAACAGCTCGATCGTTGGATCCCTGCCCCGTTCGATGCTGGGCACGTCGGCCGGAATCCTGGCCACCGCGCGGACTTTCGGGTTCTCCCTGGGCCAGTCGGTCTGGGGTCTGGTATTCACGCTGGCGGTGACCAGTCGGTCGGGGGGAACGGTGGCCCTGGAAGCCCCGCCGGAAGATCTGATGTTCGGTCTGCGGGCATGTTTTGCGATCGGCGCGGTGGTGGCCCTGCTGGCGTTCGCCCTGGCGTTCGCCCAGCGCGACAACCCGCCGCCGGCGACCGAGGCCGATATTCTGGCGCTCCGGCCGCCGGGGCGCGCAGAGCGTTGACCGGCCAGATCCTCATCATTCCCGGATTTGGGTGAATGATTGGCGTTCGCGTGGGAAATGAACTGAGCGGGCCCGGCGCGCGGGTGTGGGCCGCCCGCTACCCGACGTGGGTGCCCCGGCCAAACAACCCAATCGGTGGCCCCGCCTGTTGTAATCTGGCACCAGCAAATGAGGTTGACCGGAACCGCGTGACCCAACCGACCGAGGGGATTTGAATATGCTCCCAGATTCAGGGCAAATTGCCGCATTACCTGCGAATGCAGGCCGCCACCCGATCTTTCGCGTGGCGTGTATGTTCGCCCTGGCGGGGCTGATCGCGGTGGTGTTTTCGTCGGGATTCACCGACCGCGCCGCGGCGACCCATCACGATTGCGGGTTCGTACTCGGGTTTGCCGGGCTGCAGGCCCTGATTCCGGACGCGGTCGGCGATTGCCTGGAAAACGAGCAGCACAATCCAGGTGACGGCATTACCCGCCAGGCCACCACCGGCGGCGTGCTTACCTGGCACAAGGCGAGCAACTGGACCGGTTTCACCGACGGTTACCACACCTGGGTGAACGGCCCGCTCGGGCTGCAGCAGCGTTTGGCCATCGAACGGTTCGACTGGGAGCCCGAATCGATCGCGTTGAGCGCCGTCGCCGACGCCGACGCGCAGACGCTCGCGTACGTTACGGCGGCGATTGCCCTGTACGAAGAGAGCGGCCTGGAAGCGACCACGGCCCACTACAACAGCCAGGCAAGCATCGAAGGCGAGCGCTCACTGATCCTGGTTGAAAAGGCCACTTTGAGGGCCCTGGCGGCGCCCATTTTCCGCAACCTAGTGGGTGCAACGCTGCCACCCGGCCATTCGCTTGCCCGGGTTGTGCGCGCGGTCGACGAAAACGGTGTATGGCTCAATCACCTGCAGACGAACCCGGTTACCGGCCAGCGTGAGCCGAAGCGGAGCTACTTCGTGCTTCACGACGGCCTCGTATTCGGGTCCGGGCACTTCTCGGTCCGGGCAAACCTGGCCGGAATCATCCGCGAATACGTCAGCAACGCGATAACGCTGTACCGGAACCGGGGCCTTGACGCCGCGGTCAAGTACTACAACAGCCGCGCCAGCGTTGATGGCGAGCTTTACCTATTCCTGATGGATCCCGAAGACATTTACCTGGTCCATCCGATCTTTCCCCACCTGAGGGGCACCGACATCAAAGATGTCGTCGGATCAAACGGCTACGAACTCGGGATCGCGATTGCCAAGGCAACGCCGGAAGGGCACTGGGTCGAATACCTGTGGCCGAACCCGGTAACCGGTCGCGAGGAGCCCAAGACGACCTGGGTCGTCCGATACGACGGCCACATCTTTGCTTCGGGCTACTACACCCCCGACCCGGACGCCGAGCCGCCCGCCTACGTGGGCGCGGATCCGCGCGAATTCACCGTCGATTACGTGCAGCGGGCAATTGAGCGCTACGAGCGCGACGGCCTTGAGTCGATGACGCAGTTCTACAACAGCGTGGCGGCATTTGAGGGGCAGTTCTACCTGTTTGCGACTGACGCGAACGACATCTACTTCGTCCATCCGCTACTCCCGCGGCTGATCGGCACAGACATCAAGGAAGTTAAGGGGGACGACGGGTTTGAGCTCGGCAAGGAGCTTGCCAAGGCGACCGAAGATCAGGGTGTCTGGGTCGAATACCTCTGGCCGCATCCGGCGACCCTGCGCGATGCCCTGAAGGTCTCGTACGCCATCCGGCACGATGGGCTCCTCTTTGCCTCCGGCTACTACCCGACGCCTGACAACCGCGAGGAACACACCCAGGCATACGTACAGGCGGCAATCGACCTCTATGAGAGTGAAGGCCTAGACGCGACCGTGGCGCACTATTCCAGCACCGAGAGCTTCGATGGCGCGACCTTCCTGTTCTTAATCGGCGCCGACGACAACTACCTGGTGCATCCGCTGCTTCCGCAACGGGTCGGCACTGACGTGAAGCTGGTGCGCGCCCGGGGAGTTGACGGGGCCGTTTACAACTACGGGGAACAGATCGCCGGCGTCACCGAGGAAGGTCGCTGGTTCCACAACCTGAGACCAGGCGCCCAGGGAACCGGCAGCGCCGTCCACGCTTGGGTCATTCGCCACGACGGGCTCATCTTCGGGTCGGCGTACTTCGACGATGATTAGCCGTCCGGAGAGCACCCCAAGAATCCGGCATTAGCATCGCAATTGTGCCGGCGGTTCCGGTCGCCGGCACAATCTGCCCCTTCCTGAGGCCAATCGACCGGACTTAGTGCTTACCCGAGGGTGTCGGTTGGTCTGGCCGGCGACCGATCTGCCCGCGCCCGGAATCCGTGCCACCGGCCAGTTCGGACTACTTTTCGATGCGGCAGGTGATTACGTCGACACCGTGGTACTTGCGGTGGTGAACGGATGAAGCGTAGTGCTGCAAGAGTCTTGTCGAAAGTTGTTGCGCGTCGTCTGTGGTCGCGTGATCGCCGAGGTAGGCGAGTTGGTCTTCGATATTTCCTTCGACCTGATCGCGCGAATAGACGACCAGCTCGACCTCGGCGGCGTCTCCGTCGGGGTGCACCGAGGCGACCAGGCGCCGGCCGTTTTCGGACCCGGCTTCGCTTTCCTGTTCCAACAGGGTCAGCACCGCCTCTTCAACGACCAGGTTGAGCCGGGACTTGGCGCTCTCGCCCCATTTGTTCCGCGCGGCGAATTGATCAAGCAGCCGGGAAATGTCGGTCAGGGCCGAAGGCGACAACTCCACCCTGAGCTTGCCCGGCCAGAGACTGCGGAATTCCGTGGCCGCGGTCATTGCTATAGCCGTGAGTGCGCCCACGATGATCGTGTTGCCGATCAGTTCGCCCAGGATGCCGTCGCTTAACTGGCCGAACGTGCCGGCCGAAAGACCAAGT
This sequence comes from Chloroflexota bacterium, assembly GCA_009840625.1. NCBI lineage: Bacteria > Bacillati > Chloroflexota > Chloroflexota bacterium. The sequence goes on from VXNJ01000002.1 coordinate 67,067, forward strand.
ACCAGCGATACGCCGGTGATCACCGATTTGCGGTTGGTCATCGGGCTGGAGAAGACCCACTTGGCGCCCTCGATGAAGAGCAGCCCGAACACGAACACGTAGACCGCGCTGATCACCGAATTCGGCGTAGCCGCAATTGCCGCCACCACTTTGGAGAACCCGGCGATCAAGAGGGTGAAGATTCCCAGGTAGATCCCCACGCTGCGGGCGGCGTTTCCAGTGAATCCGATGTAGACCGCGGTCGACGACCAGGGGGCGGAGACCGGCAGTGTCGCCAACAACCCGGTCAGCAGGGTGGTGGCCCCGTAGACGTTCAGGCCGCTCTGGACTTTTCTGAAGTCCAGCGCCACCGGATTGGCATAGGAGGCCCGGTTGATGACCGAAAGGTCGCCGACGACCTTGAGAAACGCGGTGAGCTTGACGACCAGGAACGCCGGCAGCATCGACCAGTAGTTGACTCCGAAATCAAGGCTCCAGCCGGGCCAGGCCAGGTCGAAAACGCTCAACCAGGGGGCATCGGTCACCAGCCCGAAATCGTAGAGCCCCATCGGAAACGCCACCACCAGCCCGGCGGCGACCGCGATCGGCAGGGTCCATACGCGTCGCGCCGGCGAGGCCTGGACCGCCGCCCAGAGGCCCGCGCCCAGGGCGACCAGTCCGGGTATGAAAACAAACGCGGACTGGTCCTGCGATTGGTCGATCGAGCGGTCCACGATGAAGGGAACCGCCGAAACGGCCACCAGCATGATGATTATTCCGCTGACCGTGGGCGTGAACACCCGCCGCAGCGAGGCCAGCCGCGGAACGATCGCAAACTGCAGGATGGTGGTCGTTACCACAAGGGTCGCCAGCAAGCCGGGACCGCCCTGTGCCAACGCCAGCACCGACATCGCCAACAGCGGGACGTTCAGGTTGGTCACGACCAGGCCCCCCGATCCCAGGTGGCGGTAGGGGAAGGCGTGCAGGATCATGCTGAGGCCGGAAATGGCCAGCCCCGTGAACGTGACCCAGGCCAGATAGCCGTCCGACTGTCCGGAGGCCCGGACCACGAACGCGGTCAGCAGGATGATGCTGGCCGTATTGGGCACGAAGATCAGGAGCGCGGAGGCGATCGCCTGAGGGGCCGGACAGCTGTCGGCCGGCTCGTACCGCATCTGAATCACCCCGACCCTTGTTGCTAGTCCAAGCCCCGGCGCCCGCGTATCAACGCAGAGTCACGTTTCTCCGGCGCGCAGTTTCAATATTCGCCATACGCGGCGGCCGGAGACCCCAATCGGGCCGGAGCCGCGCGCAGCCGACCTTTCGCAGCCTTTAAGGCGAATGGCAATTGCGGCGCCGGGTCGGTCCCGGAGGGCCGGCGCCCCCGCGGTAAAGGGCGCCTGGGTTTACGACTTTCGGCGGGCTAGGCTCCCGAAGGATCGCGTTTTAAGCGAGGGGTCTGGGGAACGTTTTCGGCCGGCGGTGAAGGGGCCGTTTCAGTGTCGTCGGATTCGGCTTCGGGTTCGGTATCGCGGTTCGGGGCCGGCAGCGGGACATCCTCACCTCTGAGCAAGGCCTCAAACGTCGGAACCTCGATGCTCTCGGCCTGGATCAGGAAGCGGGAGATAGTCTCCAACTCGCCCATGTGGCCCCTTAGCACCGTAGTGGCGCGATCATGGGCCTGGGTGACTATCTGGGTCACTTCGTCGTCAATGCGTTGGGCGACCGCTTCCGAGTAATTGCGCGATTCCTGAATGTCCCGGCCCAGGAAGACCAGTTCGTCCTTGCGCCCGAATGTACGCGGACCGAGTTGGCGGCTCATTCCGTAACGGGTGACCATCTGTCGGGCCAGTTCGGTGGCCCGCTCCAGGTCATTGGATGCCCCGGTCGTGAATTCCTCGTAGATGATCAGTTCGGCGGCCCGACCGCCCATCATGGTGGCAATCTGGTCCTCGAACTGGGTCTTGGACATCATCGAGCGATCGGTGGGCGGCAGGAAGCGGGTGTATCCGCCCATTCGCCCGCGGGCGATGATCGAGATCTTGTGAACCGGGTCCATCTCGCCCATGTAGTGGCCGACGATGGCGTGACCGACCTCGTGGTAGGCGGTGATTTCCTTCTCGCGCGCGGTGATCACCCGGCTCTTGCGTTCCGGTCCGGCAACCACGCGGTCGATCGCCTCTTCCAGCTCGAGCATCGAGATCTCGGTCTTGTTCTCGCGCGCGGCCAGGATGGCGGCCTCGTTGAGCAGGTTCTCCAGGTCGGCGCCGGTGAAACCGGAAGTCTCTTTGGCCAGCACCAGCAGGTCGACATCCTGGGCGATCGGTTTGCCCTTGGCGTGGACCCGCAGGATCGCCTCGCGGCCGCGGATGTCGGGCCGGTCGAGGATCACGCGCCGGTCGAATCGCCCCGGCCGGAGGAGTGCCGGATCAAGGATGTCGGGGCGGTTGGTTGCTGCGACGACGATCACCTTGGTGTCGGTCTCGAACCCGTCCATCTCCACCAGGATCTGGTTAAGGGTCTGCTCGCGCTCGTCGTGCGAGCCGCCCAGACCGGCGCCGCGCTGGCGCCCGACCGCATCGATCTCGTCGACGAATATCAGGCAAGGGGCGCTCTGGCGCGCCTTTTCGAACAGGTCGCGCACCCGCGATGCGCCCACGCCTACGAACATTTCGACGAATTCGGACCCCGAGAGCGAGAAGAACGGCACCCCGGCCTCGCCGGCGACGGCCTTGGCCAGGTAGGTCTTGCCGGTCCCGGGCGGTCCCACCAGCAGGATGCCGGCCGGGATTCGGGCGCCGATCTTGGTGAATTTTTCGGGGTACTTCAGGAACTCGACAACCTCGGTCAGTTCCTGCTTGGCCTCGTCAACGCCCTGGACGTCCTTGAAGGTGACGGTGGGGCGCTGGCCCGAGATGACCCGTGCCTTGGTCCGTCCGAAGGAGAGCGCCTGGTTATTCGACCCCTGCGCCTGGCGCATCATGAAGAACAACAGGCCGACGATGAAGATGATCGGCAGGAACGAGAACAGTCCGCCCAGAATCCCGCCCAATCGTGACGGTTCGGCGTATTCGACCTCGACCTGATTCAGGGCGATGTTGGCGGCCCGCAGGTCGGCGATGACGTCGGTTTCCGAACCGATCGCCGCCGAGCGCGTCACCCCGGCCGAATTCGTGTACTGGACGGTGTCGCTGCCGGTTACGTACAACTGCGGCCGCGAACCCGCCAGCACGTCCCGCTGGACGTCGGCCAGCATCTCCGAGTAGGAGTAGTGCGGGGTGTTGCCGGACGGCGAGAAGACGATGAACAGCACCGCCAGCACCGCCACCGCGATGATCAGGTATACGAACCCGTTGCGCATCCAGCGATTGTTCATCACGGCAGGTTCCGTCCCGGAACTGTGCTGGTGCGAGCCGTGTCGGTGGCGTTTTCAGGGCTCACCCGAAGTTGGGGTCGCAAGGTCTTTTTCTACCAGTTCTAAGGTTTGCCAGTCTAGCACCCAATCTTGGGAAGACTGCTGCTAACCCTTGATACGAATGCCCGTCCGCGGCGGATTGCCTGACCCCGCCGCGAGGCTATCCGGCCGGTTCCCAATTGAGCGTGTGGGCGGCCGGCGAGACGCCCTGCGGCAAGGGGCCGGGCACGACGCCGATGCCAAGCCCCCAGACGAGGCGGTCTGCAAGGTACAGGCCGGGCGTGGCCGGCCGCCGCCAGCGCGGCAACCCGGCCAGTTCCGGGGTCGAGGGCGGCAACGCGGCGATTGCGGCATCGCAGATCCGCGCGGGAAGTTGCAGGCGGGCGTTGCCGGCGGGTCCGGGTCGGGTTCCCGCCTGCAACCGGAACCGGAACCCGAGGAAAGCTACCGGTTCGGGGTCGGTCGGCCCGATCTTTTGCGGCGGCGGCGGCGCGGGCGGTAGCCAGCGGGTAGGCCGCAGCAGGCATCTTCCGCGCGAACGCTCGATCGACGCTCCGGGGGCCAAACGCATCTCGGCCGGTCCGCAGCCGCCGGCAAACGCCTGGGCGGCGGCAAGCACCGAGCGGCGCGGGATCTGGCCGCTGACCCGGGCACACAGGCTTCGCAGCAACAACTGTTGCAGGGCGTCGGCGAGTTGACCAAATTTTTCGGCGTCGAATTCAAAGGCCCCGAAAAACTCGCGGCACCCGACCCTAGGCAGCGCCGCTTCGGCCAGGTCCGAGAGTAGTTCCGACTCGGCGCGCAGGTTCTCGGCCGCGCGGGCCAGCGTGGCCTGGGCCCCCGGGCGGATCTGCTCAAGCAGCGGCAGGACTTGGAGACGAACGCGATTGCGATCGGTTGACGGTTCCAGGTTGCTGGGATCCGTGCGGTGCGGCAGATCGTGATCTGCGAGATAGGTCTCGATCGCGGTCCGTCGGATTCCGAGCAGGGGACGGATCCGCGGCGGATCGAACCCGGCGGCCAACAGCGGCATCCCGGCCAGACCGGCGCTGCCGGATCCGCGCAGCAGCCGCAATAGAAGGGTCTCGGCCTGATCGCCGAGGTGGTGGGCGGTTAGGATTGCAGCCGCCCGGTGGCGCCGGGCGCAGGTCTCGAGGAAGTCCCAGCGGACCTGGCGGGCCCACCCCTCCGGGGAGCGGCCCGCATCGATCGCGGGTGCCGGTTCGGCCCGTCCGGTTTCGGATTCGATTCCCCAGGCATCGGCCAGGCCGGCCACGAACTCGGCGTCGGCGGAAGAGTCGGGCCGCAGGCGGTGGTCAAAATGCGCCGCGATCAGGCGGCAGTCGTTGCTCCGGGCCCAGGCCGCGGCCGCGTGGCCCAGGCAGACCGAATCCGGACCGCCCGAGATGGCGACGACCAGGCAATTCGGCCCTGCCGCAATCACGCCGGACAGGGCCTCGTTGACGGCCCGGCGGATGATGCTGGTTGCTGATCGGCTCATGCTTCAAGCTTTGAATCGCCGCGCGGCGGCGGCTATGGCAAGTGTGCGGCAAGTTTGCACGGCGCAGGACTCCGGTCGAATTCGGCCCTCAGGCGGGGTCCTTAATCGGGGTCGGATTCCGCAGCTTCGGCGGCGAACGCCATTTGCGCCAGGTGGTCGATCCCACCCGGGGGTGGTCGGTTCAGGAAAAGGTTCGAGAGCCCGTTGGGGCCGTAGCCGAAGTGCTGGCAGTACCGCAATCGGGCCGAATCGGCTTCCCATCGGATTTGGCGCGGCTTGGTCGCACGGATGTGCTGCGGGTCGTGCCCCCGGGACCGCATGACTTCAATCGCGTAGTCGCGGGCCTGACCGGCGATTTCCGGCATGCTGAGGCCGCTCCGAGCCGACTTGCCCGGGGCGATCTCCACCGCGAATCCGTATTCGTCGCCCGATGCCCGTAAGCCGAAAGCGAATACCTGTGGACCCGGACGCCCGGGTCCGGGCCTGGGCCAACCGAGCTTTGGCACCAGCCCCAGGATCGTGGATTCGTCGCCATCATCGGTCGGTGGCGGCGCGGCGCCATTTGATGCCCGCCCGATTGCGAATGCTCCCCGCGGTCTGGTTCAGGACCCGGTCGAACCGAAACCGCCCCGCGATGGTGCGTCGATCTTGGCTACTTCGACCAGCTCGACCTGGCCGGCCTCGACCACCAGCGCCTGGGCAATCCGCTCGCCGCGTTCGACCACGATTTGGCGCTCGGAAGGGTTAAAGACCAGGGTCTTGAGTTCGTCCTCGGGGCCGCAATAGTCCGAATCCACGATCCCTATTCCGTGCGGCGAAATCAGTCCCTTGCGGATCGGGGTCGACGAGCGCAGGGCGACCAGCAACGCGTATCCGACCGGCAGGTCGACGATCACGTTGGAGGGGATTAGTGCGGTCTGCCCGGGTTCGACCACTACGCGGAGGCGGGCGTACAGGTCAAAACCCGCCGCCCCGTCAGTCTGATAGGCCGGCATCGGCAGGTCGCGGTCTATCCGCTGCAGATTAAGCCGCATGATTTCCGGCCCGGGACCCGACAGCTCGGTTAACGGCCGTTAAGCACGTCCCACCACGCGGCCAGGTTCTCCAGCGGCGATGGATGGGCGGTCGGGGCCGGCGGCGGCGTTGCGCCGGCGGCCGGAGCCGGGACCGACGCGACCGCGGCGGCCGGAATTCCGGTCAGCAGGAGTTGTTGTTCACCGGGCTCGATCAGGCCAAGTTCGCCCTTGGCCACTTCGATTACGTAGCTGTCGGACTGGCGGTAGGCGAGCTCTTCCTGGAGAGTCCGGATCTCGCGCTCGGTAGCGGAAATTTCCTGACGCAGTTGCTGGATCCGCATACCGGTGCCCACGATTTCAGGCTGGGCGTGAATCTGCGAATAGAGCACCGCCAGCGCCCCGGCAAAAAGGACGATCGCCAGCACCCGCACCCCGATATGGGCCAGTTGCGACATGTATGGCCTGTTGCAGACGAGCTTGTTAGGCGGGTCGCCGCACCGGCGCGCAAGCCGCGGTCGCCGACCCTTCAGAAACCATTATCACGGCCGGTTCCAAGGTGCCTGGCGAGCGCCGAGAATAATCGTGATTGCCGCCCGCGAGGGCGACCCATTCCGATTCGACCGCAGCAACAGGCCGATCCCCAGATGTCCAATCCGCTCCATCCCCGGCGCCCCCGCGTGGCGGTGGCGATGAGCGGCGGCGTCGACAGTTCGGTGGCGGCCGCGTTGCTGGCCGCGGAGGGCTTTTCAGTGATCGGCTTCACGGTCGACATCTGGCCCGAGCAGGACGCCGATCCGGGCGAACGCAACTGTTGTTCGCCGGAGGCGACCGCGACCGCGCGCGCCGTGTGCCGGCAGATCGGGGCGGCCCACGCCCACATCGACATGCGCGATCAATTCCGCGACCAGGTCGTATCGCCGTTTGCCGCAAGCTATGCGCGCGGACTGACCCCCAATCCCTGCATCGACTGCAACCACCACATCAAGTTCGACGCCATTTTTCCGGCGCTCGAGGATCTGGGTGCCGACTTGGTGGCAACCGGGCACTACGCCCGCACCGCCACCGATCCGGCGACCGGCCGGCGGCAGCTACTGGCCGCTGCCGATCCCGCCAAGGACCAGTCGTACGTCCTTTACGTGCTCAGCCAGGAGCGGCTGGCGCGCCTGCTCCTGCCGCTGGGGTCGCTGTCCAAGTCCCAGGTCCGACGCCAGGCTCAAGACCTTGGGTTGCCCAACGCCGACCGACCCGACAGCGTCGACATCTGCTTCGTGGCCGGCGACTACCGCGATTTCCTAAGCGACCGTGGCGAGGACCGCGGTGTTCCCGGCCCGCTGCTGCTGACCGACGGGACCGTCATCGGCGAGCATCGCGGGATCTCGGCCTACACCGTGGGACAGCGCCGCGGGCTCGGGGTCTCGGCGGCAACGCCGCTCTACGTGGCCCGGATCGATCCTGAGGAGAACGCGGTTGTACTCGGTCGGCGCGAGGAGTTGCTGCGGACCGAGTTTGAAATCGCCGGTTTCAATCCGGTCTCGCTCGATGAGGTCGAGCCCGGGCAAGCGGCGACCGTCCGGGTGCGTTCCAGCGCCCGACCGTTGCCGTGCTGGCTCCAACCCAAGGGCGACGGGCGGGTGAGCGTGGAAATGGGCGAACCGGTCTGGGGAGTTGCGCCCGGGCAGGCGGCGGTCTTCTATGACGGCCCGTTCGTGCTGGGCGGGGGCACGATCACGCCGGCGGCGGTCCCCCTGGCGGCAGAACGGCTGGCGGTCCCGAGCTAGGAATCGGTTTCGGCCCCACCGCCCGAATCGGCCGGCGCTGAACGGCGGTTGACCACCAGCGCGATCACTCCGCCGAGTACCGCCAGCGGGACCAGCCACCACGAGAAGGCGATGATCGCCAGCGACCATTCCAGGATCGCCTCCAGGACCTGCCAGGAAGTTTCCCAGCCCTCGCGGGCCGCGTCCAGGGGGCCGCGGGTATCGTCTTCATCAGGATCGTAGGTGCGCTGGATGTCTACGACCAGCGTCGATAGTTCAACCTGCCTGGCAAGTGAACCCAGCTGGGCTTCGATCCGCTCTATCTCGCCGCGGGTGGCAAACAGGCGGTCGGTGACCAGCACTACGTCCTCGACCCCTTCGGCATCCGCCAGCAGGGTAAGGTACTGCCCCTCGGTCGCGCGCAGGTTGCGCAGCCGGGCCTCGTAGTCGGTCACCTGCGTGGTCACGTCCTCCGAGCTGGTGTTCTGGGACACGACTGTCTCGGCCAGTTCGGCGATCCGGGCGCGGGCCGAATCGAACCCGTCAGCCGGGATTCGCAGTCGCAAGTAGGCGCTTTCCGACTTGGTGGACCGCCCGGTCTCGTCACGCGGGCCGGCAAAGATCTCCGAATCGACCACGAATCCGCCGCTGGCGACGGTGATTTCGCCAACCCGGGCAAATGCCCGGTCGACGTCCTCGACCTCGATGTTGATGCGGCCCGTGCGGATGATCTGGCGACCGAGGTCGTCGATCGGGACCGATCCGTCCGCCTTGCTTGTTGGTACAGCTCCGGATTCGGTTTGGATGGACGCGGGTGCGGCCATCGCAAAGTCAGCCGCGGCCATCGCCTCCATGCTGTCGGCCTCTTCACCGAACGCCGGCCCGTCGCAGGCGGCCAGCACCAGCGCTGCCAGTAACAACCCGGCCAGCAGCCGCGCCCGATTCAGCATGGATTACCGCCCCTCAACTGGCCGATACTACTGGCCGGCTTTGCCGCGCCGGTAGGCGAGCAGGGTCAGCAGAGCCATCGGTCCGTCGCGCCAGACCGAGAGTTTCTTGCCCTCGCGGCGGGGCGCGTAACTGATCGGGAGCTGGACGATGCGCTCGCCCGCCAGCAGGAGCTTGGCGGTGATTTCGGCTTCGATTTCGAAGCCGTTCGATTCCAGTTCAAGACTCAGCGCCAGCTCCCGGTCAAGGAGCTTGTAGCAGGTCTCCATGTCCCTGAGGTCGGCCCCGTAAATGCGGTTGGCGACCCAGGTGATGAAGCGGTTGCCCCAGCGCAACAGCAGCCGTTGACCGGAGAAATCGCGGTAGCCGAAGGCGACCCGGGCCCCGTCCCGTTCGACGCTGGCCAGCAGTCGCAAGAGATCGCGCGGATGGTACTCAAGGTCGGCGTCCTGTATGGCCACGAACCTTCCTGAAGCCGCCTGCAGGGCCCGGCGTACCGCGGCCCCCTTGCCCTGGTTCCGGGGCGCGCGCAAGAGGCTGACCCTGGGGTCGGTGAGCGATTCGAGATACTGCAGCGAACCGTCGTCGGAGGCGTCGTCGGCGAACACGAACTCGCAGTCCTCCGGCAACGCCAGGAGTCGCTCGAGCTGCTCTGGAAGCTGGGCGGCCTCGTTGTAGACCGGGACCAGGACCGAGAGTTTTATCGGGGCCATGATCTAAGCCGCCCGTAGAGGCGCAGCAGGTCCCAGAAAGCGCGGGCCACGACCAGGGGATTGAGCCCGGTCTGGCTCCCGGCCCGGCGCGGGTAGTGTTCGAGTCCGACCTCGGCGATCCGGGCGCCCAGCTTGCTGGCCTTGGCCATGATCTCGGCCGAGATGAAGCCGCCCTCGCTCTCCAGATCCAGGGAACGGACGAATCCGGCTCTGAACAGCTTGAAGCCGCAGTCCAGATCGCGCGGACTGAACCCGAGCAGGGCCCCGGCCAAGGCGGCCCAGACACGCGAGGGCAACGCCCGGGAAGATCCCTCGGCGCGCTGCCGGCGGAAACCGATCACCATGTCGTTGCCCTCGATCAGCGCCAGGAGCTTGCCCACGTCGGCAGGGTCGAACTGGCCGTCGCCGTCGCAGAAGCCGACCAGGTCCCCGCGCGCGGCCCCGAAACCGGTCTTTAGCGCCGCTCCGTAGCCGCGGTTCGACGGGTGTGATTCAAGCCGCACCCCGGGGTTGCGGCAGAGCTCTTCGGCCCGCGCCGCAGTGGCATCCGTGGAACCGTCGTCCACCAGGATCAGCTCCCAATTCAGGCCGCTCCGTTCAAGTGCGGCGACGGCCTGCCCGGCGACTGCCCGCACATTGGCCTCTTCGTTGTAGAGCGGCAGGAAAAAACTCAACTCGGTGGTCACTTGTTGGAACCCCCGTATGCCGCCCCGTCGGTGCGCAGATTCGGTCCGGCCGGCGATTATCTTCCAAATATTCGGAACCCGGATTCGATAATGGCGAACTTGATTGCTTGATGCCGCCCGCCGAAGGGGTTTAATGGAATCGCCGCTGCGCCTGCTCATCCCGGGTCCAATCGATCTGGATAAGCGCGTGCTGGCGGCGCTGGCAGAACCTGTAATCCCTCATTACGGGGACGACTGGGTCGCACTTTACCGGCGCTTGCAGGATGGGGTGCGTCCGCACGCCGGAACCGCCGGCAGCGTTTTTCTGCTGGCCGCTTCAGGGTCCGGCGCCCTGGACGCCGGGGTGCGCTCGCTGACCTCTCCCGGCGATCGCGTGCTGGTTCCGGTGAGCGGCTATTTCTCGCAACGCTTTTACGAAATCGCGCTGGCCAACAACCTCGAAGCGTACAAGCTGGACGTAAAGCCGGGCCTTGCTCCCACGCCCGAGCAAATCGCCGAGGCGATCGACTCGCTGTCGATCAAGACGCTGCTGCTATGCCACAACGAGACCTCCTGCGGGGCGATTTGTGACGTGGAGGCCATCGGCCGGGTCTGCCAGAGCCGGGGCGTGAACGTCTTTTTGGATGCAATTTCCTCGCTGGCCTCGGTCGAAATCCGAGCCGATGACTGGGGGCTGGACTACGTCGCGGCGGCATCGCAAAAGGGGCTGGAGGGTCCGCCCGGGCTGGCGCCGGCAATCATCACCCCGCGCGGCTGGGACACCTACGACCGCAACCCTGCCCGGTCGGTCGGCTGGTACTTCGACTTCGGAGTCTGGCGCGGTTTCGAGCGCGATCTCGGGGAGTACCATCCGCAACCCGCCACCATGCCGGTCAACGTTGCCCGCGCCCTGGACGTTGCCATCGGCCTGCAGGCCGGCGAGAGCCGCGGCGATCGCTACCGGCGGATCGCGGCCGGCGCGGCCGGTCTGCGCTCGTCGCTGCGCGAACTGGGCTTTAAGATCCTGGCGCCCGAATCGGTCGCATCGCCGACGGTGACCTGCGCCTTCGTGCCGCCCGACCTCGAAGGACGCGTCGGCGATCTATTGGCCTGGATGCGCAACGAGTGCGGCTTCATCCTGGCCGAGGGTTTCGGTCCGCTGCAGGGGCGGATTATCCGCATCGGCCACATGTCGCGCCTGGTCTTCGAGAGCTATCTCCCCGAGTTCCTGTCCGGAATCGAGCGCTACCTGCGTTTGGCCCGGGCGGCTTGAGCGGCCCGGATCCGCGAAAAAGAACGGCCGACTCAACCTCCGATCGATCCGCTCCGGACCGCTGGGCGGGGCATGAATCCGGTTCCGGGGGCGGCGGATTGCCGGCCGGGCTGCTGGCGGCGGCGGTCATCGCTCTATTGGCGGTTCTCGGCATCGGCACCCGGTACTTCGTCCAAGGGGACCTGAACGCCGCCTACGTCCTGCTGAGCCTTTTCTTCTCGACCAACCTGATCATCTGCTACTGGGAGGTCTGCTTATTTCTCCGGCGCGACCAAATTGAACAGCGCGCCGGTTATTGGCGGGATTGGCAGCGGCGCAGCGGCCGGTCGCCGGCCGTTAAATTTCTCGCCAGCAGGGTGCCGCTGCGGCGCGCGTTGTCGCCGACCGTCTGGGCGGACGCCTGGGCCACCTACTCCCAGTTCGACGGGTCCTTTGCGGACCGTGGGACCTACGGGTTCAACATCGACATCGCAAACGGGTTCTTCACGCCGGTCCCGTCACTGTTCCTGTACGCGGCCTTCACGATCGAGTTCCTGCCGGCCACGGTGGCCGGCATCTTCGGGGTCATGCTCTTCTGGCAGTGGACGTATGGGACATCGCTCTACTGGGTCAGCTTCTTCGTGGCCGGCAGGCAGCACCGCATCACCAAAGGCCAGCTCGGCACCTTCATCGGTGCCATGAACGCCCCTTGGGTGCTATGCGCGCTGGCGGGACTCTACGTTTCGGTCCGGCTCATCCTGGAGGGCGGATACGGGGCCCTGGGCCACTGATCGCCGCAGGTTCGCCCGGAGATCGCCCGCAAGCAACGCTGCGGGGGTAGGGGGAGGGAGCCGAAATACGCTTGGGATCCAGCCCGCGTTGTCTTGGTTCCTGATCCCGCCGGCTGCGGGGCCGGGCGAACTGGTCCCGGTGCGATTGATCGGCGGCGGGTTCCTGCTATAGGTCGTCGAAGGGATTGCCCGAGGCCGGCTGCAGGTTCAGGCGCATGATCCGCGCCTCGGTCGCGGCGTCGGTGCCGGGCGCCAGCTCCTCGATTTTTTCAAGGTCGGCGATGGCTTCCTGGGTTCGTCCCAGCTGGATGTAGATGTTGGCGCGGGTCAGGTAGAGCAGCGGGATGTCGTCGCGGTCCTCGATGGCGCGGGTGTAGCTCTCCAATGCCGATTGGTAGTCCTGGCGCTGCTCCTGCAGGAAGCCGCGGACGTAGTGGGCCTGGGCGTAGGTATCGCCGTCGGCGTATTCGACCGCCCGGTCGGACGCCAGCGCCGCCGCCGCCGGATCGGAAATCTCATTGGTCATGTAGAAGTTGACCGCCTGGATGTAGACCTCGGCGTCGGTCGAGTTCTCTTCGATGATTCGACTGACCACCGCCAGCGCGTCATCGCGGCGGCCGGCCGCGGCCAACAGGTAGGCGCTCTCGTACTGTTCGAATATCTCCTGGTCGCGAAGCTGCGCCAGAACCATCGATAACGCCATCGCGAATATGACCCCGCAGACAACCAGCAGGCCGCCCAGCAGGTTCTTCCCCTCGCCGCCGGCCCCGAACGCCTGGAGGGCCGCCGCGGCCAACAACAGGACCTGGCCCAGCGCCAGCGGCCAGGGGGCGCCGAAAAAGACCGCCTCGAACGTGAACAGGGCCACGCCCATCAGGCCGCGCGCCACCAGCTCCAGTTGACTGGGCAGGCGCTCGGGCTGGCGCCGGAAAGCGATCAACAGGTCGATCGCGATCAGGCCCACGATCGACCACCGGAAGTCCTCGGTGAGAGCCAGCGAAAGCACCAGCCAAAGGATGTCGGCCCCGAGCAACATGAATTTGCCCAGCGTCAGCGATATTCCGGCCTCGTCCTGCTCGTCCTGGATGCGCATCTCTTCGACGGTCGGCAGCCGCAGCGAATCGGTGTTGGGATCCACCAGCGGAGGCAGGTCGGCGCCGCGCTGCTCGCCCTCGGCGCCATCGGCCGCCGAAGCCGCAAGGAACCTCGGCAGAAGCGGGATGATGATTGATGCCATTGGCCGGAGTGTGCTCGCTGGGCCGCAAGGGTGAGCGCGGCCGATTCTCGCAACCCTGGACCGGCGTCCGGGTCGCGTTGGCGGCCGGAGCGCTCACGGTACCTATAATTTGCGGCAATTGAATAACGGTGGTTCCGGCTCTTATCCAGAGTGGTGGAGGGATCGGCCCTTTGAAGCCCGGCAACCAGCGCGCTCGGTGACATGGACCATGTGGAGCGCGGCCAGGTGCCAACTCCGGCGAGCTGCGAATTCGCAAGATAAGAGGACACCACAGCCATGTTCGATTCGGTAGAAGTTACCTTTTTTGGCCGGGCCGGCGCGCCCGGCGCCCGTTCGCGCCTGCTTGGTCGCTCGCACGGCGGTCCGTCCCTGATGTAGAGCCCGCGGCACGGCGGCGACCGGTCCCTTGATGGCCCGCTCGCTCCCTGCCCCGTGACTCTCCAACCCCGTTTATTCCTTCAGGACACCCCGAGAACTAACCACCATGGCCGAAAAAGTACTTGGCCTCAAGTGCAAGAACTGCGACGCGGTCTATCCGGCCGCCGCCCAGCATGTCTGCAACCTCTGTTTTGGCCCGCTTGAGGTCGTATACGACTACGATGTAATCCGCGCCCGGGTCAGCCGCGAGCGCATCGCCGCCGGACCCAATTCGCTCTGGCGCTACGCCGATCTGCTGCCGCTGGAGAGCGGCTGGGAGAACAACGTTCGGGTCGGATTTACTCCCCTGCAACGCGCCAGCAAGCTCGCCGACCGGCTGGGCCTGGGCGAACTCTGGCTGAAGAACGACAGCCTGAACCCGACTTTTTCCTTCAAGGACCGCCCGGTAACGGTGGCCCTGGCCAAGGCCCGGCAACTGGGTTACGAGGTTTTCGCCTGTGCCTCGACCGGCAACCTGGCTTCGGCGGTAGCCGGCGCCGGCGCCCGCACCCCGCTGGACATTTACGTGTTCATGCCCTCCGATGTGGAATCGGGCAAGGTGTTGAATGCGGCCGTGTATGGGGCGAAGTTGATCGCGGTGGACGGCACCTACGACCAGCTCAATCGCCTCTGCTCGGAAATCGCCGATGAAGAGGACTGGGCCTTCTGCAACATCAACATGCGGCCCTACTACGCCGAGGGTTCCAAGACCCTGGCGTTCGAGGTGGTCGAGCAGCTTGGCTGGCGCGCCCCCGACCAGGTGGTGGTCCCCATCGCATCCGGCGCCCTGTACACCGAGATCGCCAAGGGGTTCCGGGAGCTGGTCGAAGTCGGATTGCTCGAGTCGCAGAGTGTCGTTATCTCCGGCGCCCAGGCGGCCGGGTGCTCGCCGGTGGCGGACGCTTTCGCGAGCGGAGCCACCGAGTTCGAGCCGGTTCGCGACCCCGACACGCTGGCCAAGAGCCTGGCGATCGGGAATCCCGCCGACGGGAACTACTCCCTGGAGGTCGCCCGCAGCACCGGCGGCGTGATCGAAAAGGTCAGCGATGACGAGGTGGTCGAAGCGATCAAGATCCTGGCCGCCGATGAGGGGATCTTCACCGAGCCGGCCGGCGGGGTGACGGTTGCGACCCTGATCAAACTGGCCCGGCAGGGCCGGTTCGGCCGTGACGAAACGGTCGTGGCCTACATAACCGGCAACGGCCTCAAGACCCAGGAAGCCCTGGACGGAATCGGGGTGGCCAACATGACCATCGCCCCGACCCTGGGATCGTTCGAGGACGCCATCGCCGCCGACGCCCGAACGCCGGTGTTTGCCTGAAAATCACCACGCAACGGCCCGCGCCGACGAATACAACTTGAAATCAAATCGAATAAGGATCTAACTCCATGGCCACGGTCAGGATTCCGACCCCGCTGCGCGATCTGGTCGGCAACCAGCGTCGCATCGAGCTCGACAGCGCCAACGTCCGCGCGATGATCGACCAGATCGATTCGGACCATCCCGGGTTCAAGGAACGCCTGCTGGGCGCCGACGGCGAACTTTCGGCGTTCGTCCAGATTTACGTCGGCGATGAGGACATCAGGTTCCTCAACGGCCTCGAGACCGAGTTGGGCGCCGGTACCCGGGTTTCAATCGTGCCGGCCGCCGCCGGAGGCTAGAGCGCCCCGGCAGGATCCGCCGGCGCGGTCCTAGCTGCGGTTCAGAGGGGTCTGTAGAACCCGGCTCCGATGATCACTTCGTCGACCCTTACCAACCAACTCTGCTTTTGCTCTTCGGCGCCGGTATCCGGATTCAGGTACCCGTAGTAGAGCCACTCGCCGTCCGCATCGGCCAGGGCCCTTCCTTCGAGGGCGAATTTCTTGCCGGTATGGTCGGTCAAATCCGC
This sequence comes from Chloroflexota bacterium, assembly GCA_009840625.1. NCBI lineage: Bacteria > Bacillati > Chloroflexota > Chloroflexota bacterium. Next base: position 82,647 of record VXNJ01000002.1, read on the forward strand.
CAGACTGGTGCCGACCAGCTGGGGCTCGGCCTGGGTGGCCAGTGAAACCAGGTCGCGCGCCCTGACCACGAAGAGGTAGGCTTCGCCGCGGTTGAACCGGGGATCGGTCTGGTATATCTGGATCGGATCGGATTCGGTCTCCCAGACCGCCAGCGCGTCGTTAACGATGTGCTTGACGAAGCGGGTTTCGTCCAGGTAGTAGCCGACACCCAGGATGAGTCCATCGTCGAGCAGGCGCACATAGGAACGCTTGGGCTCGGCCTCGCCGGTGACCGGGTTGGTGAACCGGTAGATGTCCCAGCCACCGTCCTCGCTGGCTTGCTCGACCAGCCCCGGGGTGAAGAGGTATCCGTCGGAATCCACGGTTTCGGAAAGGTCCAACCCGACCAGGCCGGGATCGGCGGCATGGGCCTGAATCACGCTGTTGCGGTCGATCACGAAAACGTACATCTCGCCGATTTGCCAGGGCCCGCCGGGTGTGGACAACTCCTCGAACGTGCCCTCCGGGTCCGCTTCGTAGGCTGCGATCGCCGCTTCGGCCAGGGTCACGGCCGCCGCGGCCTGCACGGCTTCGGCCGAATCGAGCTCCGGTTCGGCGGCCGGGCCGCCCGGCTCGCAGGCTGCCAGCGAAACCGCCGCCAAGGAGGCCGCGCATGCAATCCAGAGCAGGCGTTTTAGCCATTCAATTCCTGCTATCGCCACGTCCCCGAGCCTCCTCCGCAGATACCTTGCGGGATGCGTACGCCCGCGATTATCAACCCGCATTTGCCTTAATTGTTGTACGCATTGGCCGCGGCGAACGTTCAAGAATCCATAAAATTTCCCAGCCGGCGGGCCAGTAGCGCCTCTTTTTTGGCGGGCGCGCTGCCCCGATCGTTAGCGCCCCGGGCGCGATGCGAGTGCCGCTGGCAGGTCGCCCCAGATCAAGCCGATGGATTGCCCCTCCTGACCGATTCACTGCGCTACGCCGTATTCGGCGACGTGCACGCAAACCTGACAGCCCTGGACGCCGTCCTGGCCGATATCGACCGGCATGGTCGGTTTGAAGCGATCATCTCCAACGGCGACCAGCTGGCCGGGGGTCCCCGCCCGCTCGAGGTGTGGGACCGGCTGCAGGAGCGCGGGGCGCTGATGCTGGTCGGCAATACCGAGCGCGATCTTCTGCTGGGCGACGTCCCTCCGCCCCCCTGGGGGCTGGCCAAACGCGGAATGCTCAAGGCGGTCTTCTTCTACTGCCGCGACCTGCTTTCCGAAGACCTGATTGAGACTGCGGCCGGCCTGCCGTTCGCGATCCGGATCAGGGCGCACGCTGATTCACCGGTGCTGATGATTGCCCACGCCAACGCCAACAACGTAGACGATTTCCTCACGCCGACCACCTCGCCGCGGGTTTACGATCGGCTGCTGGGCAAAGAGGACCGTCCGCAGATGCTGATTACCGGACATATCCATTCCCCGCAGGACGTTCTCATCGGCGGCGTGCGGGTGGTCCGGCCCGGCAGCGTCGGTCTCAAATACGAACGCGACGTCCAGCACCTTGCCAACTGGCTCGAGGTCTGGTTCGATCATGAAAACGACGCTTGGGCGTGCAGGCTGCACAAGGTCGAGTGGGACAATGAGACCGAGATCGAAGTCGGCAGTCGTCTCGACTACCCGGGCGTGACGATACTGCCCGGATTCTGGCGGTTCGAATAGGCCTGCAACATCCTTCGCGCGCTCCGCGCGGCTTATTGTTGACGCTTGCCGAGGTGGTGGGCGGGTTCCTGCTGGGATTGGCGGTGCTGGGCGGGATTGCATCCCTGGGAATCCTTCTTCTGGCCAGCCTCTTCGTCGATACGACCGACCCGGCGACGCGCTGGCCGCTGGTGCTGGGCGCGATTGCGATCACCGCGCTGGTCCTGTTTCGCAGCTACGGATTTGCAACCCGCATATTCCTGACCCGGCGCGGCTATAAGGTCAAACTCGGGGGGCCGCCGCCGCAGACGCTGGTCGACGAGATCCGCGCCGCCGAAGCCGAGCAATCCCGAACCCGATATGAGCCTTGACTGGCCGCGCACCGTTAGGACGCCGATGCTAAAAGGAATCGACCCGCTGCTGAATGCCGACCTGCTGTACGTTCTCATGGCGATGGGGCATGGTGACGACCTGGTGATCGTGGACGCCAACTTCCCCGACACCGCCAACGCCGAGCGCCTTGTGCGCCTCGACGGCAACAGCGCCACCGAAGTTCTGGCGGCGGTGCTGACCGTACTGCCGCTGGATACCTTCGTCGATGAACCGTGCGCGACGATGGCTCCGGTTGATGGCGGCCCGAAGCCGGAAATCGTTTCCGAGTTCGAACAGATCGCGGCCAGCGCGGAGGGCGGCCCGGTGGGATTCGAACAGGTGGAACGGTTCGAGTTCTACGAACGCGCCGCCGAGAGTTTTGCCATCGTCTCGACCAGCGAGCGGCGGCTCTACGGGAACGTGATCGTCAAAAAGGGCATCATCCCGCCCGAATAAGCGGCGGTGCGCGGGCCCCGGATCTGAGGACCAACTCATGCCCCTCTACATCAACGAATCTGAAGTCGAGTCCGTATTGGATATGGACTCGGTTCTGGATGCGGTCGAAGGCGTCCAGCGGCGGTTGGCGACCGGCGAAGCCGAGAACCTGCCGCGCCGCCGCATCCTCCAATCGGGACGGACCCTTCACCTCATGGCCGCCAGCGACGAGGGCTGCGGTTACGCCGGCCACAAGTCCTACCTGGCTACTGTCGGCGGAATCGCCTTCAGTGTGCTTCTTTACGAGATCGCCAGCGGCCAGCTGGCGGCGGTGATCGAGGCCAATCGCCTCGGGCAGCTGCGCACCGGCGCCGCCAGCGGGGTGGCCAGCCGCCACCTCGCCCGCCCCGAATCAAGCGCCCTCGGCATCGTCGGCGGCGGCTTCCAGGCCCGGACCCAGGTCGAGGCGATCTGCCGCACTCTGCCGATAAGGTCGGTGCGGGCCTTCCGGCGCGACCGCGAGCGGCTGGAGGGTTTTTGCGGCGAAATCTCGGATCGCTGCGGCGTGGCGGCCACCGCGGCCGAGTCGGCCGAAGCGGCGATCGACGGCGCGGACGTAATCGTTACCGCCACCAATTCCGCCGATCCGGTCCTGGACGGGTACCTGGAAAACGGCGTGCACGTGAATGCGATGGGTTCGAATCGGGCCAACGCCGCCGAACTGGGCCCGCTCACGGTCGGAGGCTTCGACCGGGTGGTCTGCGACGACATCGCCCAAGCTCGCATAGAGAGCGGCGACCTGCTGCGGGCCAACGCCGCCGGGACGTTTTCGTGGGGCACCGCAGTTGCCTTGGGCGACGTCATTGCCGGCAAGGCGCGGGGACGGACCGGCCCGGGGGAGAAGACCCTGTTCGAGTCGCTCGGAATTGCCGCCTGGGATATTGCGGCGGCGGCAATCGTCCTCGAACGGGCCCGCGACCGGGGCCTGGGGCGCGAACTCTGATTCGGCCCGCCGTCGGGCTGGAACCGCGTCAGCTTCTTCTAAAATCGCCCGCTCCGCCGTTCGCCGGCGGCGATCCTGCCCCCATCGTCTAGTGGACTAGGATGACACCCTTTCAAGGTGTAGACAGGGATTCGAATTCCCTTGGGGGCACCAGGCGGGGCCACCGACGGCGACCGCTGCCGGGCTAAATCAGGTTTGGTAAACCCGCACGTTTTCGCGTAAAGCGGCCCAGGAGAACCAGAAATCGTTGCCGTGCACGACCGGGGTCAGGCCGCGACCGCTGAACTCCCCGGCCGTCGCCAGCCCCAGCGAATTCCAGGTGCTCCCGGTCTGATCGTCCACGATCAGGCCGTCCTCGACCAGGAACTGCAGGTCCTGCCCGTTCAGGCGGGGTCGGAATACTCCGGCCGCTCCGACATCGCGGGCCTCGGCGATCGTGCCCGCGCCCAGCGCTGAGGCCGTCCCGGGGGTAAAGAACACGACTATGTCCTCGCCGCCCACCCGGTCGTGCACGACCCGGGATTCGGCAAGGGTCGAAAACGGGTAGGCGACCTGCTCGTCGCCGATTTCAACCACGATCACCCGTTCGGTCGCCGGCAGGCGTTCGTCGATCTCATCGAAGAACAGGAACGGCTTGCGATTGCCGGAATCGTAGCCGACGTAGGGATTGGATCCGTAGCGGCGGACGTGTCCGGTCTCCTCAGTCAGCACCGGACCGTCGGGATAACTCTCGAGGAAGGTGTCGAACGAGGAAATCGCCATTGGCAGGAACGCCAGCCGCCAGCCTGTGTAGGTTCCGACGATCGCCTCGCCGGTCGACTGCTGCCACCAGGACTCGGTGACGTCGTCCCACATCAGCAGGTTCGACGCCCGAAGGTTGGCGCTCACGCCCATGCGCAGGGTCTGGCCCTGGATCTGGCGCCGAAAGCCGATCGCGGTGTTGCACAGCGGGCAGAAGGTGGAGGCGACCGGCACCCCGGCCACTTCGTCGTTGACTATCTCGTGGAACGTCAGGATCCGCAGCGGGTAGGCGCGGACCTGATCCTCGACCTGCAGGACCGCCACCGGTTCGTTGCCCGGCAGGTTGTCGCCGACCTCGGCGGCGGAAATGAACTTGGGCTCGTCGATCGGAGGAATGATGTCGCGCTTGGCGGCGGCCTGGGTCACCTCGGAGAGGTGAACCGACTTGATCGAAAAATCAGTCTGCCAGCCGTCGTCGATCCATGCGCTGACAGCTTCCTGTTCGTCCTCGGCGAGCGGCACCAACTGAATCTGCGCTTTCGTCGCCCCGCCGGGATCGGCGCCCGGTCCGGGGGCCGGGTCCACAGCCGGCGGCGCCGCGGCGGGCGGGGCCGCCGGCTGTGG
>VXNJ01000003.1 GCA_009840625.1 Chloroflexota bacterium
TGACGGGGGGTTGACACGACTTTAGGATATACCCACTTGTCAAGCAAATTGTTGACTTTGAAAGGAGGCCATCATGCCGGTAGGACCTAGAGGGGAGAAGCGACCGGCGGACGTCATCGGTTGTGCCGTGATGGTGGCCAAGATAGCCACCGGGGAGTTGGAAGAGGAACTGTCCGCCGAATCCCAAGACACCGAGGCCAAGAGCGAGGCCGGTAAGAAGGGCGGTAAGGCACGGGCCGGAGCTCTCACCCCAGAGAGGCGGACCGAGATTGCCCAGGCCGGGGCAAAGGCCCGGTGGAACAAGGAGACCGGCGATGTCGCCGCGTAGCCGCCGACAAGCGGCCACAAAAGCCCCCCCCGACCTTTGACCATCCGTATCTGTCCGGGAACGCCCTGGTGTGCGGCGACAACCTGGACATCCTCCGCGAGCTCCCCAACGAATGTATTGACCTGATTTATGCCGACCCTCCCTTCAACTCGAACCACAACTACGTTGCGGCCTTCGGCGACAAGGGCGGGGTAGATGCCCAGCTCCGGGACATTTGGCGGTGGACCGTTGAGACCGAACGTGCCTATCAGCGACTCCCTCACGGCCCACTGCTGGACGCAATCAACGCCGTCCGGCTCCTAAGCGGCAACACTTCCCCTATGGCCGCCTACGCGGTCTTCATGGTCCGGCGGCTGGCAGAGTGCTGGCGGGTGTTGAAGCCTACGGGGAGTCTATACCTTCATTGCGACCCCAACGCCAATTGGCTCCTGCGGATACTGGTCGAAGCCGTTTTTGGAACCAGTCAATTTAGGAACGAAATAATCTGGGAAAGAACCAGGGGACGATCGGACGGCAGACAATGGGGGAACGTCACCGACACGATTCTCTTTTGCAGCCAATCGAATAGCTACCATTGGCGCAACGTCTACAAGGAAAGGCTGGCTGATGGGGACCAAACGACTGGTGATTTGACCGCTGCGGAAACCCGGAATGGTATTTCCGGAGAACCTTGGCGTGGGTACAACCCTACGGACTTTGGTCGACATTGGGCTGTGCCGCGCAACAGTCGATTTGCGGAATGGATTGAGGAAAACCGCATACCCGGCTACCTTGCGATAGACGACCCCCACGACCGATTGGATGCCTTGGACGCTGCCGGGATGGTTACCTGGTCTGAAAATGGACGGCCTTCCATCGTGCGCCCGTCCGAAGCGAGTGCGGGAGCGAAAGTCAATAACCTGTGGTACGACATCACCCGGGCGGACGGCGGCGAACGCATTGGCTACCCCACACAGAAGCCATTGGCCCTGCTGGAACGAATCGTTAGGGCCAGTTGCCCGCCGGAGGGACTGTTGCTGGACCCGTTCTGCGGGTGCGGGACGGCGGCGGATGCAGCGGCCAAGCTGGGCCGGGGCTACTTGGGGATAGACGTAAGCGCCATAGCCGTAAGGGTGATGGAGCAACGGCTGGCCAGCCGGGGCGGGGCGGCAACGCCAGTTGTGTACAAGCTGGGCTGGGAAGACTACGAATGGGAAGAGTTTGAGCGACGGGCATTGATGGGCCGGTCCGATGCGGAGGACGGGCGCCCCGGCCACGAATGGGCCGAGGATAAGGTTGCGGGGTTGCTCAACGCGGTACCCAATGCCCAGAAGGTAGGGGACGGCGGGGTTGACGCCCGCTATTACGCTGAATCCGACGTGGTAATCCCGATCCAGGTGAAAATGCACAAGGGGCAGATAGGCCGGCCCGACCTGGACCGGTTGCTGGGCGTACAGGCCAGTTGGCTGAACCAGGGGCAGAACGCCCCCATGTCGGTAATGGTAACGCTCTACCCTCCCAGAGAAGGGTTGCGAGTATTTGCCGAGCAACAAGGCCAGGTAGCCGTGCGGGGCGCTGACTATCCGGTAATGCAGGTGTTGAGCGTTCAGGAAATGCTGACCCAAGAGGAACGGCCCAAGCTGCCGCCGGTGGACCCGCGTTGGCTGGTAGGGAACACTCAGACCAGACTTTCCCTTTCATAGTGAACAAATGCTTGACAGATAAGCCGGTTTCCCCTATACTACGGGTATGGCGAATCGACTTTCTAAAGACAAGCAAATCCAGATACTCAACCTGCTGGTGGAAGGTTCCTCGATGCGGTCCATCAGCCGCGTAACCGGCGTATCCATCAACACCGTTACCAAGTTGTTGGTTGACGCCGGTGAAGCCTGTGCTAAGTTCCACGATGAAACTGTCCGGGGAGTTCAGGCCCGCAAGGTTCAATGCGATGAAGTCTGGAGCTTCTGCTACGCCAAGCGGCGGAACGTGGAGCGGGCGGTGGCTGCGCCGGAAGGAGCCGGGGACGTGTGGACCTGGACGGGTATAGACGCGGATAGCAAGCTGATAGTTTCCTGGCACGTCAGCCCTGGTCGGGATTCCGATGCAGCCATTGAGATTATGGACGATATGCGGGCGCGGCTGGAAAACCGGGTCCAAATAACCACCGATGGATTGAAGTCATACTTGGAAGCCATTGAGGGCGCGTTTGGCGGCGACGTGGACTATGCCCAACTGGTGAAGTTGTATGGGCCGGCCCCGGCTGAAGATGCCCGCCGGTACTCGCCGGTGGAGTGCATCGGGGCGCGCAAGGAAACAGTCCAGGGCGACCCTGATTGGGACCATATCAGCACTTCCTACGTGGAACGGCAAAACCTGACAATGAGAATGGGGATGCGGCGGTTCACCAGGCTAACCAACGGCTTCAGCAAGAAGCTGGAGAACCACTGCCACATGCTGGCCCTGTACTTTGTTCATTACAATTTCTGCCGGCCCCATACCAAGTTGAACAAGCGTGCCGGCGGGTACAAGACCAGTCCGGCGATGGCGGCGGGATTGACAGACCAGGTTTACGATGTGGATTGGCTGGTGGACCTGGTGAACGCGGCTCAGCCGGTACTGGGAAAGCGCGGACCCTACGGCCCTCGCAAATCCGCAATTTCAAACTGAGACACTACC
>VXNJ01000004.1:0-36622 GCA_009840625.1 Chloroflexota bacterium
CAGTCGGCTGAAACCGGGTCGTCCGCGCTCTTCCTGCGGCGCGGGCTCCTAGCGCACGCCCAGCAGAATCTCCACCGCCAACTGGTCCAGCCGTTCGTAACGGTACCCCTTGGCGGCGAGCATTTCCAGGTCGAATTCGGCACCCTTGACTTCATTTGCGCGGTCGCTGCTGTAGCCGGCCGCAATTTCGTCCCATTCGTCGGACTGTTCGCGCAACCCGGCCAGGATTTCGGCGATTTCAGGGTCGGCGTTGAACCTGGACACCTTCTCCTTCAGGATCAGGTAAGTCCGCATGCAGCCGGCCGCGAAATCCCAGACACCGTCTTCGTCCTCGGTGCGGTAAGCGTGGGCGTCGAAGTGCCGCATGCCGTCCCAGCCCGAATCCTCCAGCAATTTGACCAGGAAGAAATTCGACTTTAACTGCACCGAACCGAAGCGAAAGTCCTGGTCGTAGCGGTCCATGTCCTGGTCGTTGAGGTCGATGTGGAAGAGTTTGCCGGCGTCCAGGGCCTGGGCGACCGCGTGCGGGAAATTGAGCCCGGCCATCGTCTCGTGGGCGACCTCGGGGTTGACCCCCACCATTTCGGGATGGTCCAGGGTAGCGATGAATCCCAGCATCGAGCCGACCGTCGGCAGGAAGAGGTGCCCGCGCGGCTCGTTGGGCTTGGGTTCGAGCGCAAAGCGCATCCCGTATCCCTGATCGTTGCAGTATTCGCACAAGAAGTTCAGCGCCTCGCGAAAGCGCGCGTAGCCTCCGGTCAGGTCCTTGGCGGCGTCTACTTCAGCGCCTTCGCGGCCACCCCAGAACACGTAGGTGGTCGCGCCCAGCTCGGCGCCGAGGTCGATCGAGCGCATCGTTTTCTGCAGCGCGAATCGCCGCACTGCGGGATCGTTGGCGGTGAACGCGCCTTCCTTGAACACCGGGTGCGTGAAGAGGTTGGTGGTCGCCATCGGGACCTTGAGGCCGTGGTCGGAGAGGGCCTGCTTGAAGGAGGAAACTATCCGGTCGCGTTCGCGTGGAGTGGCGTCGAAGGGAACCAGGTCGTTGTCGTGCAGGTTGACCCCGTAGGCTCCAAGTCCGGCGAGTTTCTCGACGATTCGCTCCGGCGGAATCGGATCGCGCACTGGGTCGCCAAACGGGTCGCGACCGATATTGCCGACGGTCCAGAGACCAAAGGTGAATTTGTCAGCCGGGGTCGGATCGTACATTGGGGCAAATCCTTGGCCACAGTACTGGAGGTGGCGCCCGCCCGTTGCGAGGCGGCGCGGATTGAGCGTTCACAGTCTAGTGGGGACGGGCGTCGTCAAGATTTGCACGGCTAGAATTTTCGCCCCAGCTTCAGAATCCGCCCGCCCGCGACCGGCTCCCCACATGACCGAAACCAACCCGCAGCTGTTCCACCCGGACCCCGACGATGCCCGCGGCGCCCCTATTTCTTCGCTGTCCGAGTACCAGCGCCTGCACCGCCTGAGCCTTAACGACCCGGAGCGCTTCTGGCGCGATCAGACGGACCAGTTCGAATGGGACCGCCCGTGGACCAATCTCTGCGACTGGAACCCTCCGTTCGCCCGTTGGTTCACCGACGGCGCCCTCAATATCACGGTCAACCTGCTGGACCGCCACGTGGCCGCTGGCAACGGGTCGCGGGTGGCCTACTTCTGGGAAGGCGAGCCGGGTGACCGCCGCACGATCACCTACGCCGACCTCCTGGATGACGTCTGTCGGGCCGCCAACGCGCTGTCCGCGCTGGGCCTGGAGTCCGGCGACCGCGTGATCATCTACATGCCGATGGTCCCGGAGCTGGTAACCGCGATGCTGGCCTGCGCCCGCCTTGGGGTGGTCCACAGCGTGATATTCGGCGGGTTTTCGGCTGATGCGATCCGTGACCGCGTACAGGACGCCGGCGCCCGAGCGGTCATAACCGCCGACGGCGGATGGCGGCGAGGCAAGGTCATTGCCCTCAAGGACAACGTCGACCGCGCGCTGGCCGATGGGGCCTGCCCCAGCGTCGAAAACGTGCTGGTGCTGCGCCGCTGCCAAAACGAAATCGGGTTCGAAGCGGGTCGCGACCGCTATTGGGACGAACTGCTCGCCGAACAGACCGCAACCTGTCCGCCGGTGAGCTTGAGCGCAGAGCACCCGCTGTTCATCCTCTACACCTCCGGCACGACCGGCAAACCCAAGGGGGTGGTGCACAGCTGCGGCGGATACATGGTCTACACCGCCATGACGTCGAAGCTCGCTTTCGGCCTCGACCAGGACGACATCTACTGGTGCACAGCCGACATCGGCTGGATCACCGGCCACAGCTACATCGTCTACGGGATCCTGGCCAACGGGATCACATCCGTGATGTACGAAGGCGCTCCGGACTATCCGGACTTCGGCCGGTTCTGGCAGATGGTCGAGCAGTACAAGATCACTGTCTTCTACACCGCTCCGACGGCGATCCGGGCGTTCATCAAGTGGGGCGATGAATGGCCGGCCGGGTCGGACCTGTCCAGCCTGCGGGTCATCGGCACGGTCGGTGAGCCGATCAATCCCGATGTCTGGCTCTGGTACCGCGAACACATCGGCGGCGGCAATTGCCCGGTAGTCGACACCTGGTGGCAGACCGAAACCGGCGGATTCATGATCACCCCGCTGGCGGCGGCGACCCCGACCAAACCCGGATCGGCGACCCTGCCGATGCTCGGCGTGGACACCGAGGTGCTGGCCGAAAACGGCGAGCCGGCCGGCCCCGACCAGCGCGGTCTGCTGGTAATCCGGCGACCCTGGCCTTCGATCATGCGGGGAATATACGCCGACGGCTGGGGGGTGACCGGTCACCCCGGCGAATTCGGGGACCTCGACCGCTTCAGCGAGACCTATTTCGAGCGGTTTCCGGGGTTGTACTTCACCGGTGACGCCGCCACCCGCGATTCCGACGGCTATTTCTGGATCATCGGCCGGGTCGATGACGTATTGAACGTTTCCGGGCACCGCATCGGTACCGCGGAAGTCGAGAGCTCGCTGGTGAACCACCCGTCGGTCGCCGAGTCCGCCGTCGTGGGAATTCCCGATCCCCTGACCGGCGAGGCGGTGGCCGCGTTCGTGACCCTGCGCGCCGGAGTGGCCGAATCCGACGACCTGGCCAGCGAACTTCGGGCGCACGTGGCCCAGAGCATTGGTGCGTTCACCCGGCCGAAGATTCTGCGTTTCGCGCCGGCGCTGCCCAAGACCCGTTCGGGGAAGATAATGCGGCGGCTGTTGCGGGAGATCGCCTCGTCGGGGACCGTCGCCGGCGACATTACCACGCTCGAGGATGCGACCGTGGTAGAGGCCCTTGCCGCGAGCGGCGACGACGAGGACTGACCGGCCCGGAAACTACCAGTTGGTGACCGCCCCGTCGGCGCGGCGGTATTCGGGGTTGCGGCGCATCCGAAAGGGATGCCGGGCGGCCGCTTCCAAGTCGATTTCGATGCCCAGACCGGGAGCATCCGACACGCTCAGGTAACCGTCCTCGAACCCGACCTGGGCCGGGAACACCTCGGACAGCTCACCGGGCAAGCGCGGCATCTCCTGGACTCCGACCAGCGGACTCGCCAGGCACAGGTGCACGCAGGCGGCGGCCGAGACCGGCCCCAGCGGGTTGTGCGGGGCCAGGTACTGGTAGTGGGTCTCGGCCCAGCCGGCGATCTTGCGGGCCTCCGAGATTCCGCCGGCGATGCACAGATCCACCCGCACGTAGTCGATCAGGTCGCGCTCGATCAGCGGCTTGAATTCCCATTTGCTGGCCAACTCCTCGCCGCCCGCGATCGGGATGTTGGTGTGGCGCCGCACGTGCGCGTAGGCGTCCGGGTTTTCGGATCGGGCAGGGTCTTCAATGAAAAAGAGGTCCAGGCCCGAGAGGCGATCGGCCAATCGCACTGAATCGTGAGGGTCCAATCGGGTGTGGAAATCAACGCAGAGCTCGATATCGGGGCCTATCGCGGATCGCACCGCCTCGGCCCAGGACTGGGTCTGGCGCACGATGTGGCGAGGTTCGAAGATTCCGTTTGAGGCATCGGTTGTCGAAATCCGAACGAACTTGTAACCCTCCCCGACCGCGCGGCGCGCGTCGTCGGCGACCGCCTCGGGCGTGTCGCCGTTAACGTGCGCGTAGGCGACCACGCGTTCGCGGCATTTGCCGCCCAGGAGCTGGTAGACGGGCACGCCAAGTGACTTGCCGAGGATGTCCCAGAGCGCAATGTCGATCGCCGAAACGGTCGCCGAGACAATCTGGCCGGCCTTGAAGAAGCCGCCCCGGAAGAGCCGCTGCCAGAGGTGCTCTATCCGGCGCGGGTCCTGGCCGACCAGGACATCCCGGAAGTGCTCGAGGCAGCCGGCGATCGCCAGCTCCTTGCCGGTTATGCCCGACTCGCCGACCCCGGTGATCCCGGCGTCGGTTTCCACGACAACGAAGTTAAAGTTTCGCCCGCGTTCGGCGTGGTAGACGGGGACCGCGCGGACATCGGTGATCTGCATTAGAAACGGTGCTCCGGCACTGGGCGTTGTCGGGTTTTGGGCGGCATGCTTATTATTCTTGCGGCAGCGAATTGAGAGGGGTCGGACGCGGTAGCTAGCACCAGGACCAACGGTCCGCCGCCGCAGCGCGGTTCTCGCGACACGGTGCCGGTCCGATTGGGCCGCGCGATCCAGGTCGAGATCATCGACACCGTCACGCTGCGGCGGCGGCGCTCGCCCCAGTACACGCTGGTGATGGGGTTCCTGGCGATGACACTGTTCGCCGCGGCCCTGCTTGCATTGCCGTTCGCCTCCGCCGACGGTACCGCCACGCCTCTCTGGGACGCCCTCTTTACGGCCACCTCGGCGGTTGCCACCTGCGGACTGGTGGTCGTGGACACCGGCACCCACTGGAGCCAATTCGGCCGGATCGTGATCCTGCTGGCAATGCAGGCGGGCGGGCTCGGGTTCATGGCCGGCACGATCATCCTCTTCCAGGCGCTCGGGCGCCAGATCAGCCGTCATCAACGCCAGACCCTGCAGGAGCAGCTGGCGCTGCGGTTCTTCGGCGGAATGTCGCGCACCGCGCGGTACTTCCTCGCCTACACGCTGGTCCTGGAACTGATCGGATGGGTGCTCCTGGGCTGGCAATTCGCCAATTCGGACGGGCCCGGCAGCGCCGACCCGGTCTTCTACGGCCTCTTTCACGCGGTCAGTGCGTTCACCGGATCGGGGTTCGACTTGATGGGCGGCTATTCGTCGATGGCCGGTTTTGCCGCCACCCCGGTCTTCCTGGTGATCATGATGGCCCTGATCATCCCCGGCGACCTCGGTTTCCTGGCCGTGTTCGACGGATTGCGCAGCCGCTCCTGGCCGTATGCGCTGGAATGGCGATTCAAGCGGGCGGAAACCGGGTTGGTCAATTTCGCCTCCCGCACCGTCTGGCGGATCAACTCGGGAGCCCGCTGGATGCGCGCGCGCTTCGGCAGGCAGGCCGAAACCCTGTCGCCACCCGAGCCCGAACGCGCTCCAACCCGACCACGGCGTCCGCCCAACATGCGAATGGAGACCAAGCTGATCCTTGCCGGAAACGCAATCTGCTGGCCGCTGGCGGCGGTCGGATTTCTGATCCTGGAGTGGGGCAATCCCGACACCCTGGGAGCGCTTCCGGCGATCGACCGGGTATTCAACTCGGCGTTCCACGCGGTTACATCGCGCAACGCCGGTTTTTCGACGGTAAGCGTCGGGACGCTAAACGAGCTGACCCTGATTCTGCTGGTGCCGTTCATGATCATCGGGACCGCCTCGGCGTCGATGGGGGCGGGGCTGAAAATCAACACCGTCGGAGTCCTGTTCGCGACCGCCATGTCGCGCCTGCGGGGACTACGGCAGACCGAAATCTTCGGGCGCAGCATCCCGGTCGACAGGGTCTACGTCAGCGTGACCCTGCTGGTGCTGTTTCTAGCAATGGAGCTGATAACGCTGTTGGTTGTCCATGCCACGTACTCGAATCCGGAGATGGTCAATTCGTTGTTCGATTCGGTCTCGGCGGTAAGCGACATTGGACTCTCGACCGGCGTACCTTCGCAACTCAACCCCGGCGGCAAATTCTTTATGTGCCTGATCATGTTCATCGCCCGGCTCGGACCGCTGACCATCGTGCTGGCATTGCTGAGTCCGCGCATGGTGGGCGTGGGCGTCCGGATGCCGGCCGAATCGCTGCGGGTGGGTTAGAGCGATTGACCGGGCACGGTGTCTTCGCCCAGCGCCAGCCAGTAGGCTGCGGGTCGGCCGATGCCGGTCGCGATCGCGGACGGGAGCAGGAACGCACGCCGCGCCAGCAGGAGCGCCAGGGCCGCCACGCTGCCGGCCGTGACCGGAGGAGCGGCGCCGGCCAGTGGAGCGAAAGCTATCGTCCCGATGACCATGATCAATACGGCGAACCCCGGCTTGCGTGCTATCAATCCCGAACCGTAGCCGCAAACCGCCCCTAAGACGTACAGGCCCGTACCCTCGAAAAACCCGAACGCCACATACATACCGGCCAGCACCGCAACACCCCGGCCGGCGGTGGAAAACCCGAGCCATATTGGCCAGCAGTGCCCAAGAAACGCGCCGACGGCCCAGAGCACCGGTCCCCATTCCGAATCCCAGAAGTAATGCAGCGCCAGCATCGGCACCAGTGCCTTCAGCAGGTCCAGCAGCAGCACCAGCGCACCCCAGAGCTTGCCGACTTGGCGGTAGGCGTTCGAGGCGCCCAGGTTACCGGTGCCCAGCCGGCGCAGGTCGCGCTTGCGCCACCGTCCGACCAGGTGCGCGAAGGGAATCGCGCCAACCAGATAGCCGCAAAGGAAAGCCGCTATTTCAACTGACAAGAGCCCTCCAGGTGCGCCGTCAACGGCTCCCGCGGCAGGCCGCAAAGAAGTCGAGGTGGCCTATTCTTGGCTACCGAATCCCTTGCGGCCGATTCCAGTGGCCGGACCCGCATCGCGGCGGGCCCCGAGTTGAAAGCTTGAGTTCATGGATCAGATTTTCGACCTTGTCGGATCACTGGTTGGAGGCATAGCGTTGGTCTGGGTCACCGCGGCGACCGCCTTGGTGGTGTCGATCCTGTACCTGCTGGCCCGCGCCCACAACATGGGCACGATACGCTTTTCGGTTGCCGGGCTGCATCTGCTATTTGCCCGCCTGGTGGCCCTGGTCATGGTGCTGATCACTTTCCTGGCCGTGGTCAAGATCCTCACTGCGGTGCTCTCGCTGCTGTTCGGCGACGCATTCGCCTACGGGGGCGGATCGGACGTGGACGAGCTCGAGGTGCTTGCCCGATGGGTCGTTTACGGGGCCCTGGCGGTGGTGATCTATATCTTCATGCTGATCCGGGCCCGGCAACTGGCCGACTCTCCGCCGGCGCAATTCATCCGCACTGCGTATTTGACGATCGCGTCCGGGATTTTCTGCGTCACTTCGATCATCTACACCTTCCGCCTGGCCGGCGCGATCATAGACACCGCCATCGAACCGAGCAGCATTTTCGACCGCAGTCCGGCGATCGGGCAGCCGCTGGTGATCCTGGTGGCCGCCGTCGCCTTCTTCTTCGTTGCCGGCTATTTCGCGCGCCGGGAAGGCAGCGCCTGACCCAGTCGGCGCAGGCCTGGCCCGCTTGGCGGTCGGTAAAGCACCTCGATCCGTATTCGGCTCCTCAAAACGATGTGATCATCGGGTCCGGCCGCAGACTCTGATTTGGGCAGTAAGGTTCGATCGAACCGCGGCCCCGCTGGCGCGGCGCCACTGTGCAGTCATCGAATCCGACGGCTAAATGACCCGCAGTTTGGCATTTAGACAAACTTTGTTGATGCTGGCAGCCTCAATCGGATATCAGCCCGTTTGGGCCTACTATTTCGGGCATGTCGATTCCGTTTACGTCAAATAAGCTCGAATTCATTGCGTGCGGCAAATTGGATCCCGGCAACTAGGAATTTCGGTGGGGGCCAAGCGGGGGCAGATCGGGCTGGGGAAACTCTGCCCGATTTAGGTCAATGCCATGGCTTCAATTCGACGTCGAAAAATTGACCTTAGAAACTACCTGAGTACCGCATCACAACCGATTCACATCGAATGAACGATCGCTTGTGTCGCCAGAAATCACACTGCAATTACGAAACCCGTCGGCCCAATATCCCGTTCAATTTTTCTTGCCATTCATCCTCGTCAACGACTTCATAAGTGACGGCTTTGCTGCGCATCGCCGGTACAAGGTCGGCCCACTTTGCTTCGCGCGCGTGTTCGCAGCAAATATCAAACACCGACCGCTTGTAATTCGAGTCTTCTGATTCCTTCAAATGAACGCCTTTTGTTTCGACTACAAATATTTGGTCAAACTCTTCACCACTCGCGGTCGCATCCCCACGCATAGTCACGATGAAGTCAGCGTAGATCCGTTTTCGTTTCCAACCTTGAACGTAATGGTCCTTGCGGGCGCGATTACGGTACCAAAAGTAGAGCTTCTCTTGCTGATCCAAATAAGTCGCAACTTGGCTCTCGAACTGATTGAGGTCATCCTCCATCGTTGAATCGAATAGATTTCGCTGAAAGGGGCGTCCATCTTCGCGATTTGCTCGTTTCGCACTCGGGACATCGATTTGACCGGGAATTCGATTGAATTCGAGGTTTTCTGCAACAACTAAGAATCTCATCTCTCCCGAATTCAGCAAGCTATGGAACACCTCGCGAGAAAGACGATCCCGCACATCTTCGACGTGTCGGCGAAGCGATTCCAGGACAAAAACCTGATTAGCCAAAACGATTTCAACCGGGTAGCGCTCAAGCAGGGCCTCGAATGTGCACCGAACAATTTCGTGGCCGCGCCACGGATTGGAAATCAAATCCACAAGGTGGCTAGTCGCGTAATAGAAGCAATTTGAAAGTTCGAGGCCAGGGTCGGCTTGTGGTCCATCCGGCTTAGCGGTGGCGATCAAATTTTCTTCGGTGACTGCTGGCGGCATTACACGTACCCCCGCAGTTAGGTTGGCAAGCAGCTTGACATCCCCATATATGCCTTCACCCAAATGCATATGGTCCACCTCTGGGGGAGTCAAATCATCCCAGGGCACCCTCGAAAGAATGTCCGCCTCGTAGTGCACCGGTCGCCAACCATCTTCATCCCGAATAACGAAGGCAGGTAGTACAAGATTGCGCGTAGAAGCTCTAAACCGTGACCGCTGACTAGTTCTGATCGTACTTTTTGAGGCGGCCGAGTCGACTTCAGTTACAACTTTGCCTTCGAGGCCCTGCAATCCTTCAAGTCCAAATCCCTTTCTGATTTCTTTCAACAGCTCGGTACCTCGCCGGCTGAAGCAGAAGACATAGCTTTCATCAAGCAAAGGCACACCTGTTTTGCGCGCATATGGCTGTCGCAGGATTCGGCCAACCAATTGCGTAATTCCAGTCTTCGACTGTGGGTTCGTAAGGATCGTCAGAACGTATGCGAACGGGCAATCCCAACCTTCTTGCAATGCCTGCTTGGTGATGATGAAACGGATTGGACAGTCGCGCGACAACAGTCCCCCTACGTCGTCCACATCCTTGAGCTCGTTCTTGGAACTCGTTTTAATTGCGACATGCTCCGCTTTTATTCCCGGGTGGCGAAGCAAGCTTTCGCGCACATCTTCCGCGTGGATGTAACCGGGTCTTCGCTGTTGGGCTCCCGTTCTTTCCACTTGAATGACGCACAGTGGACGAATGTACGTCCCGGATTCAGCAATGTGACGATTAGCTTCAATTTCAAGTCGCTCACGATGGTCGATCGACGCAAAGAGTGTGTCTTTCCAATCGCCGCTCGATTTATTGATGACGTGCAAATCGAGCTTGATCATTTCTTCAGCGTGTAATTCCAATCCCAGAATCTCGACCAGTACGTTTGCTCCCGAAGCTGGGGTTGCCGAAAGCTCTACGATCATGCAAGGATTGAATCCCTCGAGGGTCGCTTTCGCGTTGTCGCTGTACGCTTTGTGCCCTTCATCCAGGATGACAAGAGGGTTAAGGAGCCGCACTGTATTCCCGAGTGAGGTCTTCGCTAATCGACCCCAAAATCCATCCGGATGCTCAAAGGTATCTAAATTCGGGACCTCGTCGAGAAGTTTCTTGTGCGCAACAGGATCATCGTCAGCGGGGAAAAACTCATCGAATCCGCCGCTGTCTCGAAATATACGAAGAGTGTCTCTTGTTCGCCGATTTGCAGACGGGAGCATCAGCAGGAGAATGCAGAGATTCTCGGAAACATCACTCGGCCCAAAGGTCGCGGTTTTCTCGAAAATATGCGTGCGTTGGCCAGATGTTAAATCGAGGTTTTGGCGGTAAGGGTGATCGCGGTCTCTTAGTGCTCTAAGCGTTTGATCGTATATCTGCTGCGTGGGTACGATCCACAGTACCAAACCGCGCCGACTCCCCCGAAAGCGCGCGTTAACAATATCAATGACGCGCGTGGCGAGCAAAGTTTTGCCGCCGCCAGTTGGAATCTTTAAGCAAAACGCTGGCAGCCGTTCGCCAAGTCCGTTGCGCCGCGGATTGTAAGGCCTTGTTGGCACCGTCTTTTCCCACGCGCGCTGCACCCAATCGAATCCCCAATCAGGGTCTAGTCTCTGCGCCGCCCAATCCTTCTCCCGCCATTCAGCAAGCTGCTGAACAAAAGTCTGGACCGTCGCCAATGCTCGATTCTGATAGTCCTTCAATATCATGGTTCGAGGCCAGAAATCGTTTCGTAAATCTGGAACGGAAGTTGCTGAAAGTCAATCTGGTAGTAGTGAAGGAATTCGCGATCAAGGTACTTTGTTGGCGCGAATACCAATTTGCGTCTATCACTGGCGGGTAACTCCCGGGCCACTGCAAGCGAGAGCGCGAGGTCTTTCAATTTCTCGACGTCGGGCTCATAAATGAGAAAAACATCATGTGATGCGGTGCGCCCAATAAGCCCCAAATTCTCATTGGCCTCAGTCGGATCGAATTCCAGTCCAGTTGCGGTGAAGAAAACATATTCCGCCAGTTTCTGCCATGAGGGTAGGTGAGAACCGTCCAACAAGTTCTCTTGGCGCATCGGTAATCCGAGTTCGAAAAAGCTGAAGCTGCCTCCGAATCCCGATTTGACGGCATCAACTCTAGAGTTGGGCACTCCATTGATGACACGTCTAACCCGTTCAGCAGTAATCGAATCGGCGTATTCCTCGCATTCGACAAGAATGAATCGCCTGTTGCCGCCGTCCTGGCGATTCAGGGTGAGTACAGCATGGGCTGTCGTACCAGATCCGGCGAACGAATCAAGGACAATGGCGTCTTTGTCAGTTGAGAAAGAGAGCAGTTCACTGATCAGCGTTGATGGTTTCGGATTCTTGAAGATTCGGGGGTCCTCAGGGAAGATTTCCCGGATTTCATTTGCTCCGAGCCTGGAATCAATTCCTTGAATCACGCTGCCGAGTTTTGCCATATATTCGTCGGCGTATACCTTTAGTTCAATAATTTTTGACTCATCTGATCCGAATAAAACGCGGTTTTCTGCAATCAATTGGGCCATCGTTGCTTCCGGGAAGCGATATCCCATCAACGGCTGCTTGCAAGGCTTGCCGGTAACCGGATGAAGAACGTCATAACGGTATCCTTCGCGCCCCGGGTTATGAACACTTTGGCTTCCCGTAAAAACGCCCGCGTCATCGATGAATTTGTAGCGGTCTAGCGGCTTAAGCTGCATTTTGTGAGATTTGAGCCAGCGCGTGTACTCGCGTTGGCGTTCGACCGGTTCAGGGTGAGCCTCCAATAGCTCAGCACCAATCTGCTGAAGCGCTTCTTTCGGCCCAAACTCGGCGGAATTCCACACTCCCTCGAGGGCGGTTTTGTTGGCGGCATAGCAAACAATGTACTCGTGTTCGACCGCAATATTTGTCGGGTTGTTGTCAGTCGAGCCATGCCATACGATCTGTCCGACAAAGTTGCTTTCCCCGAACACCTCGTTCATCAAGCTCCGCAAATGGTGCATCTCGTTGTCGTCGACAGACACGAAAATCGCACCATCTTCCCTAAGTAACTCTCTCAGCAGATTGAGTCGGGGCATCATCATGCAGCACCACTTGTCGTGACGGGTGAGGTCATCACGGTCCACGATCCGGCCCAACCATTCCCGCATGAGAGGCGAATTCACTTTGTCGTTGTACGCCCAACCTTCTTTGCCAGTGTTGTATGGCGGGTCAATATAAATGCACTTCACTTTCCCTTGATATGTCGGCAAAAGCGCCTTTAAAGCCGCTAAGTTGTCACCGTGAAGTACCAGGTTGTCTTGCAGGCTGCATCTCTCACCTACCCCTTTCCCTCGAATCGGCACCAATTCGTGGAAAGGCACAGCTACATGGTGGTTTTCGACGAAGACCCTTCCTTTAAATTGGAGCCTCGGCAACAATTCCTCCCATAGTCAAATCTTGCGTTTGAGATTCGCAAAGCGGACGCATCGAGTCAACACATATCCGCGAAACAAATCCCAGTTATTGCGTTCGGTCACGCAATTGAGCCGATGATCTAGCGCGGCAGAACTGAATCGGCCCCGGTCCCGATTTCATTGCCGGTGCGGTCGCCGCATTTTCATCGATTGCGCCAACCACTCCTAAGTTTGTCGATCTATTTGGGCAATTGTCATTTTCAGCAGGCGGTCCAACGATCAAGTCTGCTCGTACCAGGGCCCCCGCTGGCGCAGCGCCACCGGATCCAGCGCCGGGATTTCACCGCCGGCGTCGGCGCGGATCCTATCCGTGGCCAGACCCAGCGCGGCGGATTCGGATCCGGCCACGTTTTTGGCGCATGCCGGATAGTCGCGCAGAACCGAGAAAAGCTTCGGATCGGAACCGTCACGGTTGACGATCAGCCACCAGTCGCGATCACGATAGAAGAACTGCTCGCCCATTGCCGAGGTGACGTATTCGCGGCCGCTGGACGATCCGCCAAGGTCGATTCCGTCAATCGGCAGCGGCGCTTCGATTCCGAGCCTTGCAAGGATCGTCGGCAAAACGTCGGAGTGGTAGACGAAGTCCTCGCGGACCTGTCCGGCGCCTTTTCCGTTCGGGTCGCGCACCAGCAGAATCACGTCCATCAACTCGGGGTGCATGTAAAGTCCGTCCTTGCCGATGTAGCCGTGCTCGCCCAACGGGTGGCCGTGGTCGGAGTTGATCACGACCAGGGTGTCGTCGGACAACCCCAGGACATCCAGATGGTCCAGGAACCGACCCAGCCAGCGATCGGTCATCGTCACTTCGCCGGCGTAAAGCGAACGAATGTGTTCCAGCTCCACGGCGCTGATCGTGTTCAGATCGATGCGCGTCGGCCAGATGTAGTCGCGGCCCGAGTAGTCGGGATCATATGGTTCCCAACGCCAGGGCGGCGGGTCCCAAGGTTCGTGCGGATCAAAACAGTCCACGCTGAGAAAGAAGGGGCGCTCGCGGTTTTCTTCCAGAAATCGCATCGCGGCCCTGAATACCTGCGGCGCAAAGCAGTCTTCCTCGTGCCGGCGCGAATCGACGTTGGCAAGGTACTGGCGCAGCATCTGGTCGCGAACGCTGCCGACGTCCGAATCGGGCTGCACGCGCCGGACCTGCTGCATCGGGATGCGGAACCGCGATTGAAAGAGGTCGTTTTCCTGCCCCCGGATCCAGCGGAACTGGTTGAACCCGCGGTGAAAGTTCATGGCCGGCTTGAACTGGTGGTAAACGTCGGTTACCAATCCGGTGTGGTACCCGTTATGGCGCAGGATCTCGGCCATCGTGACCCGCGCATCGTCCAGCGGGTGCCATCCGGGCCAGCGGACGAAATCGCCCTTGCGGCTGAAATGGTCGGCGAAGGGAAAGATCCTTCGGCCGGTATAGAGCGCCTGGCGCACCTCGATCGTGGGCAAGCTCTCCGGGTAGGGCTGGGCGAATCGGAGCGACTGGGTCGCAAACCGGTCCAGGCAGGGGGTGTTGGCGCGCCCGCCATAACAGCCAACGTGGTCGCGGCGCAGCGAATCGAGCGTGACCAGGACGACGTTGGGCGCTTTTTGCAGGGACGGCATGGCCTAAAGCATCTCGTACCAGGGGCTGGCCCGGCGCAGTTGTTCGGGGGTGATGTCGGGAAATTCCCCGCCGGCCTGGCGCAGGCAGATTTCGAAGAACCGGTCGCAGCGGTCCGCGTTGCCGGAGGCCAGGTTGTTGCGACAATCCGGGTCCGAACGCAGATCGTAGAGGTGCTGGTCTGAGCGCCCGTGGTCGGAAAAGTACCAGTATTCGGAATCGGCGTAGGCCACGTAGTTGTGGAATCCGGTCACGGCGTGATCGCGGCCCGGCGCACTGCCGTCGGCGATTGCCAGCAGGTCCTGGCCCTCGACCGGCAACGGCGCTTCCAGGCCCAGTTGGTTCAACACAGTCGGCATCAGGTCATGGGTGTAGACAAACGAATCGCAGGAGGCGCCACCACCTTCGCCGCCGGGCCGCCGGACCATCAGGAATATGTCGACCAGTTCGGGATAGAGGGACCTGGGGAGCTTGCCCATGACCCCGTGCTCGCCCAGGCTGTGCCCATGGTCGGACAGCACAATGAGCAGCGTGTCATCCATGATTCCAAGATCGTGACAGTGTTCTAGGAAGATGCCCAGCCAGCGGTCGGTCATGGTCACCTCGCCCGCGTAGAGGGCGCGTATCAACCGCAGTTCCTCGGGCCCGAGCCCATCGCAGGGTCCGTAGTTGGGCCAGATCAGGTCGGTACCACGGTAACCGGGCGCGTAGCGATCGAGGTACCAGCGCGGCGGGTCCCAGGGTTCGTGCGGATCGAAGCAGTCGACAAATAGCAGGAAGTCCTGTTCGCGGTTGTCTTCTATGAACCGCATCGCCTCGGAAAATACGCGGGGGGCGAAGTAGTCCTCTTCGTAGCGGCGCCAGGCCACATTCGCAAGGTAGCGCTGGATTCGCTCGCGACCGGCATCGGTGTGCTGGACGGGGTAGCTGTGCGCGGTTGCCGTGGCCTCGTCAATCAAGTGCCGAGATTGCCAGCGATCGCTCTCTTGGCCGCGAACCCAGATGAACTGGTTGAACCCGCGGTGGAAATTCATCGCCGGTTTGAACTGGTGGTACACGTCGGTTACGAGGCCGGTGTGAAACCCGGAATTTCGGGCTATCTCAGACAGCGTCACCGCACTCTCCGGATGGGCCTCCCAGCCGGCCCAGGGGACCGCGTCGCCCTTGGGAGTCTGGTGGCCGCCGAACGGGAAAACCCGGTTGCCGGTATGAATTGCCCGGCGCGTCTGGATGGTGGCCAGCGCCTCGGGCTTTGGGTTGGTGAATCGGACCGCCTCGCGACTGAGCTGGTCAAGGGCGGGCGTGTGGATGGCATCGGCGCCGTAGCAGCCGACGTGGTCGCGCCTCAAGGAGTCCAGGATCACCACGATCGCCTTCATGTCGGGCACCTTTCTGCGTGCGCAGCTGGCGGGCACCGAAAAATCATAGCCGCCAATCGACGGCTGGTAGCAGCCAAATCATCGCCGCCACTGCCCCGGTGCCAAAGAAGCGCTGCCGCCAAAAGCGCCGCGCGGTCTAGACCAACTCGTACCAGGGTCCGGCCCGACGCAGTTGTTCGGGAGTGATCTCGGGAAACTCCCCGCCGGCCTGGTGCCGGCAGATTTCAAAGAATCGGTCGCAGCGGGCGCGATCCCCAGCGGCCAGGTTGTTTCGACACCCCGGATCCTCGCCGAGGGAGTACAGGTGCTGGTCGGAGCGCCCGTGATCGGAAAAGTACCAGTATTCGGAATCGGCGTAAACGACATAGTTGTGGTATCCGGTTACGGCAAACTCGCGTCCCGGACGACGGCCGGAGGCGATATCCAACAGATCCCGGCCCTCGATAGCCAGGGGCGCTTCCAGACCGAGGTGGGCAAGCACAGTCGCCGGGACATCATGCGTGTAAACGAACGGGTCGCAACTGGATCCGCCGTTCTGGCCCCCGGGCGGCCGTACCATCAAGATTATGTCAATTAACTCGGGATAGCTCGAAAACGGAAGCTTGCCCATGACCCCGTGCTCGCCCAGACTGTGCCCGTGGTCGGAGAAGACGACCAACAGGGTCTCGTCCATGATCCCCAGACAGTGACAATGCTCCAGGAAGATTCCCAGCCAGCGATCGGTCATTGTCACCTCGCCCGCGTAGAGGGCCCGGATCAGATCGATTTGATTTTTTTCCAGCCCTTCACAGCGTCCGTAGCTGGGCCAGATCAGATCGGTCCCGCGATACCCGGGAGCGTAACGGTCCACGTACCACCACGGCGGGTCCCAGGGCTCGTGCGGATCGAAGCTGTCGACCACCAGCAGGAAATCCCGTTCGCGGTTGTCTTCGACGAAACGCATCGCTTCGGTGAAAACCTGCGGGGCGAAGTAATCGGCTTCGTAGTGGCGCCGGGCGACGTTTGACAGATAGCGCCGGAACCGGATCCGGCGGTATTCGTTGTGTTGGGCAGGATAGCTATGGGCTTCGACGGAATCCCGGTCGACCAATTGGACGGACCCCCAGTGGTCGTTTTCCTGGCCGCGAATCCAGTGGAACTGGTCGAATCCGCGGTGGAAATTCATCGACGGCTTGAACTGGTGGTAGGTATCGGTGATCAGGCCGGTGTGAAAACCGCTGTGACGGGCTATCTCGGCCATCGTCACGACGGACTCCGAATGCGGTCCCCAACCCGGCGTACGGTTGATGTCGCCCTTATAGCTTTGGTGATCTCCGAAGGGGAACACGCGGTTGCCGGTGTGTACCGCGCGACGCGTCTGCAGGGTTGCCAGTGCCTCGGGCTTGGGGTTGTTGAACCGAATGGATTCGCGGCTGAATTGGTCGAGGGCCGGCGTGTGAATGGAATCGGCGCCATAGCAGCCGACGTGGTCGCGACGCAACGAATCCAGAATCACGACGATCGCCTTCATTGCAGATACCTTTCAGGTGGCGGCAATTTGTTCCGCGCGCAATCGAGCCGACGCCCGCCGCGGGCAATTTCAGAAACGCGAGTCAATCGGGCTGGAGGTAGCGGCGCGCCCGGTTGGCGATGCTTCCGCTGCCGCCCAGGGCCACTGCCTGCGAAAAGTCCACCCGGGCCCGGTTCGAATTGCCCAGCCGACGGTGGATGATGCCGCGGTTGAACCGCGCCACTGCGCTGTCGCCCAGCTTGATCAGGCGGTCGTAGTCCAGCAGCGCCTCCTCAATCATCTCCAGCCGCAGCAGGCAGTTTCCCCGGTTCTGCAGGGCCCGGCAGTTTTCGGGCTCGATATCGAGGGTCAACGAAAAATCGTTGACGGCATGGCGCAGCTTCCCCAGGCGCATGTGCGCCACGCCCCGGTCGTAGCAGACTTCCGGTTCGGGGCCGAGCGCCTCCAGAAGGCGGTCGAACTCCTCGACGGCCTCCTTGAGCAACTCCGCCCGGGCCAGGCTACGGGCCATGCGCAGGCGAAGCGTGTCGGCCTCCGGCTCCTGTTTCAAAAGTTCGCTCAGGTCCCGGGCCGCCAGCGCGTGTTGCCCCATCCGCTCATAACAACTTGCGCGCAACGCCAGCGCTTGGGTGTTCTGGTCGTCGCCGGCCAGCACAACCCGGAGCTGTTCGATCGCGGCCGACCGGTTGCCCAGCTCGACGTGCGCATGGGCGCAGCCTATGCGGGCATCGACGTCGTCCGGGTCCAGGGCTATCGCGCTTTCGTAGGCGATAACCGCACCACCAAAATCACCCAGCGCGACCCGCGCCAGGGCCAGCGAATTGTGCGCCACCGGGTTGTCCGGGTCCAGGCGGATCGCTGCATCCAGATCGCCTACCGCCGCGGCATGCCGACCTTCCTCGATCTTGGCCAGCGCGCTGGTGATTAGCTCTTCAGGATCCATTTGCCGACCAGTAACTGCTCCTGTGGTTCCCCGGCCAACAGCGCTAGGGTAAACCGCGGATACGGCCCCCATTTTCAGATAATCCTCTGGCTTGGCAGGCAATTAGGCAACTATGGGGCTTCTGCGCGCCGCCTCCGACCCGGTATTGCTGGTATCCCTGGCAGTGGCGTTCGTGGTGGCCATCACGATCCACGAATTCCTGCACGCATGGGTGGCCGACCGGCTCGGCGACTCGACGCCGCGCCGCGAGGGCCGAGTAACGCTGAATCCCTTGCGGCACCTTGATCCGATGGGGACCGTTCTCCTGGCCCTGGTCGGATTCGGATGGGGACGGCCGGTAATCGTGAATCCCATGAATTTCGCAATCGGGCCGCGCACCGGCATGGCCCTGGTGGCGGTTGCCGGTCCGCTCTCCAACGTGGTTCTGGCGCTGGCCCTGGCGCCGGTTGCGCGATCGTTTGCGGGGGCCGGCGCGGATCCCTTGACCGAAGCGATGGGGCTAATCCTGGTCCTGACCGTCCAGGTGAACGTCCTGCTGGCGATATTCAACCTGATCCCGATACCGCCCCTGGACGGGTTCGCGGTGCTGGTCGGGATAGTGCCGAGGGAGATTGCCTACCAGCTGGACCGGCTGCGCACCTTCGGACCGTTCCTGCTCCTCGCGCTGCTGATCGCCGGTCCGTTCCTGGGACTCAACGTCATCGGGTTCCTGGTCGGCGGGCCGATTTCTTTCGTAAACGGCCTGTTGCTCGGGCCCTGAAGCCGGCAGCGAGTTCAGACCGCCCGCGGGCCGCGCGAACGTTGCAGAGATTCGCCGACCTGGCGGGCGCACTCTTGGGCGAGCCGGACATTGTAGTTGGTGCCGCGGTCTTCGGGGTAGATCTGCGAAGTGTTGCAAACGTAGAGACCCGAGAGATCGGTTGCGAACGGCGGGCGCTGGCGCTGGTAGCCGGCGGTGATAACCGGCTGGGCGACCCGGTCGGCGGACAACCAGAGGTCCTTTACCTGCCCGGTCGCAAATCTCGGGAACACGCGCTTTATCGCCGGCGCATAGGTCGCGAGCAGTTCGTCGGCTGAATATTCGAAGAATTCGTGCCCGGGGTCAAGATAACTGCCGGCATAAAGGAGTCTGGCGCCGCCGTATCGTTCGGGGCCGATCAGGTTGGTATGTTCGACCAGCACCGGGAAGGGAATTGCCGCATCGGCGACGTTCGTCCAGTAGAAGCGCGACAGCTGGCTCTCCAACTGCAGCAGCAGGACCAGGGCGCCGCGGTATTGAATCTGCGGGATCCGTATCCAGTTCGCATGCTCCGGCAGCAGCCGGCGCAGGATCGGCAGGCCGACCGTGGCCACGACCGCATCGGCGCGGTGCGTCTGGCCGCCCACCCGAACCCCGCGAACCCGGTCCCGTAGGCGTTCGATCCCCTCGATCGGGGTGCCAAGGTGGATCCGGGCCCCCTTGCGTTCGGCCGAGATCGACAGGGCCCGGGTCAGTTCGAGGAAGCTGCCGTCGATGTACCCCAGCATTTCTCGCAGCGAGCCGCGCGGCCGCGACCGGGCTCGGACGTGCACCCGGCTCCAGAACCAGGCCATCGAGATCGACCGCCAGTGCGGACCGAACTTGGCTTCAAGCAATGGCCGCCAGACGGCGTTGAAAGCTTCGCGACCGGAGAGACCGGGCAGCACGTCGGCGGCGCGGACGTCCTCGTACTTTGCGTAATCGGTCACCATCTGCAGGCGCAGGGCGGCCAGTCCCATCCGCAGCCGCGCGGGGAGGCTAATCGGAGAAAAATTCAGCAGATCCCAGGGAGTGTTGAAGGGAAAGAGGCGGCCGCCCGTAAAGTACGCCATCGGCGCGGTCTTCCAGGTAAGGCGATCGGCTACGCCCAGTTCCCGCATCAATCCCTGGATTTCCGGGCTGTCGAGAAAGAGGTGGTGGTAAAACCGCTCCACCGGCTCGCCGTTCACCTCGACAACGCCCAGTTCCCCGCCGATCGCCGGACCGGCCTCGAAGACTTCGGCATCGATACCGGAACCAGCCAGCTCGTGGGCAAGGGTCAGTCCGGTGATGCCGGCCCCGATGATTGCGACCCTGGGTCGACCCGTTTGATTGGTCAAGCGGTCATCCGCACTTTTCAATTTGCTGGTCGGGATAATCCGGATATGCGGCAGCGCCGACCAAGAAAATTATCGAATCCGGAGCGCGGCCGCAGGGACGCCGCGGGCGCGATCGCTGAACTGCTGTCGGAGCGTGAATTGGCGCTTTTCCGACGCATGAGCGGCGTCGAGCGCCACATTGCCCGCTTCCGCTTTCGCTACCTCCGCGGCCGGGACATCGGCGATGCCGACCGGCAACGGGCCCTGCTCCTGCGCGACGTCGGCAAAGGCCGGCCCAGTTTTATTCAGCGAGTCCTGGTGGTCCTGCTCGCCGCCTCCCCTGGAATCATGGCGCACTGGCGGCGCAGGGACGATAACTCTTATCTGGCCCAGGTGGCCCGCCTGGCGCAGCACAGCGAGGCCGGCGCCGAACTGCTCAGATTGGCCGGCTCAAACAATCGGGTCATCGAAATGGTGCGGACCCGAGACTCCAGGTAGCGCTAGAAGGCCCCCAGACCGGCCGGCGCCGGGTGATTCGCGCCGCCGCTAGCGCTTGGTGAACTGCGGAGCCTTGCGGGCCCTTTTCAGTCCCGGCTTCTTGCGTTCTTTCACGCGGGCGTCGCGGGTGAGCATGCCGGCAGATTTGAGAAGCGGGCGAAATTCCGGATTGAATTCGTTCAGCGCGCGGGCCAGACCCAGGCGGATGGCTCCTGCCTGTCCGGAATTGCCGCCCCCGGACACTTTGATCGATGCGCGCAACTGGCCCACGTCGCAGAGGCGCAACGGCTCGGTAGCCACGATTCGGTCCATCGGGACCGAAAAGTACTCGTCCAAACGCTTGCCGTTGACGACCACGTTGCCTTTGCTGGAAAACAAGCGCACCCGGGCCGAGGCCTGCTTTCGCCTGCCCGTCCCGTAGTAGTACTTTTCGTCCGGCGCCAATGTCAATCCTTTTCGTTGGAACTGTTCAGCTGGGCAGCGTGCGGATGCTGGGAGCCGGCGTACACGTGCAGGCGTCGCAGCGAGCGTCGGCCAATCTTATTGCGCGGGAGCATGCCCTTGACCGCCAACCGCAGCACCCGGTCGGGGTGCTCGTCCAGCTGGGCCTGCAGCGTTTTCTCGCGCAAACCACCCGGATATCCGGAGTGGCGGTAATACACTTTCTGCTCGCGCTTGCGTCCGGTGACGGAGATGCGCTCGGCGTTTATCACCACTACGAAGTCACCCATGTCCAAGTTCGGCGAAAAGTCGGCCCGCCGCTTACCGCTGAGGATGCCGGCGATCCGGCTGGCCAGCCGCCCCAGAGTCTGGTCGGTCGCGTCCAGCAGGTGCCATTGCTTGTCCTGTTGCTGGGCGCGATCGGCCACATGGGTGCGAAAACTCTTAGGCATCTCCGGCCACCTCGTGGGCAATTCTGTCCGCCGACACCACCCGGCGGCCGTATTCGACCGACCGCAGCGTTAGCCCGTGGGCGGGCGCCGAAGGAGGGATCAATTCGCTCGCGCGGTCCACATCTAGCAGGGAAGCGAATTCGGATTCCTGCCAGCGCGACGACCCAACGTTAACCAATCCGCCCACGATCCGACGGACCATGCGGCGCGCGAATGCCGAGGCCCTGATATCGACCAACAGCAAATCGCCACGGCGATGGCAGAAGCAGTCGAATAGGTGCCTGATCACCGGGCCGGGCTCGGATGCGAATCGGCGAAAGTCGTGCACGCCGCGCAGGCGTTCGGCAGCCGCGTTCATCTGGTCGCAGCGCAGCGGTGTCGGAACGTGCCAGGTGTACTCGGCCTGCAGAGGCGAGCGTGCCGGTCGATTCAGAATCCGGTAGCGATAGGTCCGCGCCGAGGCCTTGCGCCGCGGATCGAATCCGTTTTCGGCCGTCTCAAGCTCGCGGACCGCCAGATCGGAGGGCAGTAACCCGTTCAACGCCCGTGCCAGTTCGGCATCGGCCAGCGGACCCACGTATTCGCAGGCCACGACCTGGCCTTCGGCGTGGACGCCGGAGTCGGTGCGACCGGCGCCCCAGATCCGTCCGGGCCGCCCGTTTAGCACCGCCAAGGCGCGTTCAAGCTCGCCCTGAACGGTGCGCGCTTTCGCCTGCAACTGGAATCCCGCAAATCCGGAGCCGTCGTACTCAACGGTCAGCCGCAGACGTCGGGTCATTGGTCAGATCAACTCGATCTGGGCAAGGCTGGCGCCGTCGCCCTTCCGCATACCGAGACGGTAGATGCGCGTGTAGCCACCCTGCCGGTCGGAGAACCGTTCGGCCAGCTGGCCGAACAGCTTGTCGATGACAATCTCGTCCTGCAGCTGCGCGAACGCCTGCCGGCGCGAATGCTGGTCTCCCTGTTTGGCCAGGGTGATCAGGTGATCGGTCATCGGACGGATCGCCTGGGCCCGGGCGTGCGTGGTGGAGATCCGTTCATGGATCAGCAGCGAGCGCACCAGATTGCGAACCAGCGCCCGGCGGTGGCCGGCGCTGCGGCCGAACCGGCGTTTCTTCACTCGGTGTTGCATTGGTTACCGGGGTTCCTTGCGGCCTACTCTTCGGTTGCCGCGTTCAGCGAGTCCAGCGCGCTTTCGATGTCGGCGGCGGCCTTCTCGCCAACCCCGCTCAGTGATTCGAGTCGATCGGCGCCGCGAAGTTCGATCAGGTCCTCGACGAACTGGACTTGGCCAGACCGCTTGATCGTATTCATGATCCGAGTCGAGAGGACGCCTTCCAATTCGGCCAGCGACGTTTGGGTCACGACTACCGGCTCGGCTTCCGGCGGCGGTTCGTCGCCGACCGACACGGTGGCGATTCGCTGCAGCTCCTCGATGAGGCGTCCGGCGGCATCGGTTACCGCATCGAGCGGTCCGATGGTGCCATCGGTCCAGACTTCCAGGGTCAGGCGGTTGTGGTCGGTTGCCCGGCCCACACGGACGTCGTCGACCTGGTAGTTGACGGCTTTGATCGGCGAAAACAGCGAGTCCATCAGGATTTCGCCGATTTCGCGCTCTTTGCTCTCGTGCTGCAATTCGCTGCCGCGATAGCCGATACCGCGCTCGATGCGCATGTCAACCCGCAGCTCGCCCTCGCCGACCAGGCTGGCCAGGTGGTGGTCGGGGTTTACGATCGCGATTTCCGGCGGGACGCGTATGTCCTTGTCGGTCACGTCGGCCGGCCCCGAGATCTCAAGCGTCGCACCGACTCCCGGCTCCATGCCGTAATCGGTCGAGTAGAGCTCGTCGGCCACCAGCTTAAAGCGCACGTCCTTGAGATTGAGGATGAACTGGATTAGGTCCTCGCGCATGAAGTCCAGGGTCGAGTACTCGTGCAGGCACCCTTCGACCTTGACCCGCGTGATGGCCACGCCGGGTAGCGAAGACAACAGCACCCGGCGCAGCGCGTTGCCGAGCGTGTGGCCGTAGCCGCGCGCCAGCGGGCTCGCTTCGAACCGACCATAGTTGTCGGTAACTTCCACCGCGTGTACGTGTGGCGTCTGCGCGGTTTGAATTGCCAATTGGGCCTCCGTTAGCGAATTGGTTGGCTGTGAGGGCGCCGCGGCCGGAAGAGTTTGGCCGTCAGCGCGAATAGTATTCGACGATCAACTGCTCTTGAATGGCCACATCCGAACTCTGCGGTCCGGGCAGACCGGTCACCCGCCCGCTCATTTCGCCGGGATTTACCTCGACCCAGCTCTGGATTGGGCGTTGGGCGTTGATTTCGAGCGCGGTCTGCACCACGCTCAAGTTGCGGCTGTTCTCGCGAACCCCGACGGAATCGCCGACCGCCAGGATTTGCGACGGGCTTTTGGCACGCCGGCCGTTGACTTCGACGTGACCGTGGCTGACTAACTGCCGGGCTTGTTTGCGCGAAGTGGCAAATCCCATCCGGAAGAACACGTTGTCGAGTCGCATTTCGAGCATCTGCAGGACGATTTCACCGGTCCGGCCGCTCTGGCGCTCAGCCATTTCGAAATAGCGCCGGAACTGGCGTTCCATCACCCCGTAGGTGCGTCTCAGCTTCTGCTTTTCACGCAACTGCTGGGCGTAATTGGAAAAACGCTGGCGCGGAGGGCGTCCGGTCCCGGGCTGCCCCGGCGGCAGGTTGCGGCGCTCGATCGCGCACTTGGGGCCGAAGCAGCGTTCCCCTTTCAGGAACAGCTTCACCCCCTCGCGGCGGCAGAGTCGGCAGCTGGGTCCGGTGTAACGTGCCATTAGTTGCGAGGTCGCTTACGTGGTCTGGGTCCGTTGTGCGGTATCGGAGTCACATCCGAGATGCTCATGATCTGCAGCCCGGCCGCTTGCAAGGCGCGGATTGCCGCATCACGCCCGCTCCCCGGTCCTTTGACGAAAACGGCGATGCGGCGCATGCCGAGTTCAAGCGCCTGGCGGGCGGCTCCGTCGGAGGTGATCTGGGCCGCGTAGGGCGTGCCTTTGCGCGACCCCTTGAATCCGCTGGTTCCGCCGGATGCCCAGGTGAGCACCGCGCCGGTGTCGTCGGTGATGGTCACGATGGTGTTGTTGAAGGTCGCATGGATATGCGCCTGGCCTTCGGTGACCATGCGGGTGAGGCGGCGTCGGCGCCTGGGAGGCATTGGGGCTAATTCCGTTCTGGGTTAGCGCTTGATCGATTTCTTGCGGATGCCGATGGCGGTCTTGCGCATCCGGCGCGTCCGAGCGTTGGTGTGCGTCCGCTGGCCGCGCACCGGCAGGCCCAGGCGATGGCGCAGGCCGCGGTAACTTCCGACTTCGCGCAATCGCGAGATGTTCAAACCGACTTCGCGGCGCAGCTCCCCTTCGACCTTGTGCTCGCGCTCGATGATGTCGCGCACCCGCGCAAGCTCGGCGTCGGTGAGATCGCGGACCCGAGTGCCGGGCCTGATCCGCGCCCGCCGCACGATCTCCTGGCTGGTAGGACGGCCGATGCCGAAGATGTAGGTAAGGGCGATCCAGACCGGTTTGTCCACCGGAACGTCAACGCCCGAAATTCGCGCCATGCTATCCCTGCTTCTGGTTGTGGCGGCGGTTGTCGCAAATCACCATCACCACCCCGCGGCGTTTGATGATCTTGCACTTGATGCAGCGTTTGCGGACCGATGCGGATATCTTCATCGCGAAAAACCCTAACGCTGGTCCGGCAGACGCCAGGTGATCCGGCCCCGCGTCAGATCATAGGGAGTCAGTTCGACGCGGACCTTGTCGCCGATCCCGATCCGGATGTGATTCATGCGCAACTTGCCGGAGAGATGCGCCAGCACCAGGGCGCCGTTTTCCAGCTCGATCTTGAAGTTGGTATCGGGCAGCGAATCGCGCACGGTCCCTTCGACTTCAATCACATCTTTTTTGGCCAAAAGCCCTAAGTCCTAGCTGGTGGCTGGCAGCGCGGCTGCGGATTTCTTGCTGGCACCCAACCCCGGTAGCGGGGGATTTGGAACCCGACCCGACCGGTCGAGTCCTTCCGATTGAACTGGTTGGGTCCTGCGCCTTGCCGAGCGAACGAATTATAGACGGTGTAAGGAGAAATCATCACCGGCAGCGTACCGAACTGCCCACTCCGCCGGCCGGCGCAGCAAGGGGGTCGCAGCCTTGGCTGCGCGCCGCAATCAACGCGTCAATGTCGGCGCCGATCGCATCAACCGGACGGTCTCCATCGACGTCAAATATGAGCCCTTGTTCCAGGTAGTGGTCAAAGACCGGCCTTGTCGCCGCGTCGTAGACGGCGATCCGGTGATCGATGATCTCCGGTCGGTCGTCGGATCGCCCGCGATGGAGTGAGCGGTTGACCTTGACCGCGTTGTCGACCTTCAGGTGAACCACGGCGGCGATGCGACCGCCGACCGAAGACAGCCAATCGTCGAACAACTTAGCCTGCACCGACGTGCGCGGGAATCCGTCGATGACCACCCCGGGACCGATTGCGCAAAGCCGCTCCACCTCGGCCGTGATCAACTGGGTGGTCAATTCGTCAGGGACTAGGTCGCCGGCCGATAGCTTTTCCTTTATCAGGCGGGCAAGCCGGTCCGAGCGCGATTCGAGCGCCCGGAACAGATCGCCGGACGATAGGTGGACCAGACCCATTCGCGACTGCAAGAGTTCGGCCTGGGTGCCCTTGCCGGCGCCCGGCCCGCCGAGCAGGACAAGCAGGAGTTTCCGGTCGATCGCTGGGTCGCTCACAGGAAAGCTTCGTATTCCCGCATCATCAACTGCGATTCCAGCTGACGCATCGTGTCCAGGACGACTCCGACCGTAATCAGGAGGCCGGTGGAGCTGAGCGCGACCGTCGTTACCCCGGTCCCAAGGCCCACGAAAAACGGGACTATCGCTATCAGCCCCAGGAACAGTCCCCCGGCCAGGGTGATTCGATTCAGAACCCGGTTAAGGAATGCGGCGGTCGGTCGGCCGGGCCGGATTCCGGGGATGAATCCGCCATTCTTTTGCAGGTTTTCGGGCAGGTTCTGCTGATTGAAGATAACGATCGTATAGAAGAACGTAAATGCCACTACCAGCAGAAACGTCATGAACCAATAGGGAAACGCCTCGGGTCCGAACCAGCCGGCCAGAACACCGGATAGTTCGGCCAGCCACAGGGCGTCGGAAGTGGCGGCATACTGGGCGATGGTGGCCGGCATCAGCATGATCGAAAACGCAAATATCAGAGGGATCATGCCGGCCGAATTGATCTTCATCGGGATGTGCGTGGATCGTCCTCCGTACATCCGGTTTCCGCGGACCCGCTTGGCGTAACTGACCGGAATCCGGCGCTGGCCCTCGTGGACGAAGACGATCGCGGACACCATCAGCACGCCTATCACCGTAAAGGCAGCCAGACCGGTAAACGCTTCGCCGCCAAGCAGCGATTGGCCCAGCGCCGGTGGAACGCCCGCCACGATGCCGCCGAGGATGATGATCGAGACACCATTCCCGATTCCGCGCTCGGTGATCAATTCGCCGAGCCAGTAGAGAAACATCGTTCCGCCGGCCAGGATCGTCAGCATGCCCAGGATCGTCAACGGCGGCAGATCACCGATCGGGGACGGGGAGGCCGCGCGCAGGATCTGTATCTGGGCATAGCCCTGCATCATCGCCAGCGGCACGGTGAACAGCCTGGTGTAGAAGGCCAGTTTGCGACGGCCGGCGTCGCCGCCCTCGCGCGAGAGTTCGCGCAACTGCGGCACGATCGGCACCAGGATGTTGAAGATGATCGAAGCGGTGATGTACGGGTAAACGCCCAGTGCGACCACCGAAAAGTTCTCGAGAGCACCGCCGGACAGAAGGTTGAGAAAGCCCAGCAGCTGGTCGCCTTCGAATCGTTGCTGAAGCAACTCCAGATCGACGTTTGGCAGCGGGATGTGGGCCACGATCCGGAAGATTATGAGCATGCCCAGCGTAAAGAGGATCTTGTTGCGCAGATCCGGCAACCTGAGCGCTGAAATCGTTGCCTGAATCATGAGTCAATCATCGAGTCGGGTGGCCCGGATGTACAGCGTGCACTCCCGCGGCGCAATCCAGGGCGGTTACTCGATCACTCTCGCTGAACCACCGGCGGCCTCGATCTTGGCGATGGCGGCAGCCGAAAAGCGGGTGGCCGATACGGTGAGTTTGCGTTCCAGCGATCCGCTGCCCAGGATCTTGATTGGGCCGCGCTTGGCGATGCCGGCCGCGATCAATTCGTTGGGTCCAACTTCAGCGCCGTCTTCAAACGCATTCAGCGCGGAAACGTTCACCGGTTCGAATTCGGTGCGATAGCGCGCGTTAGAAAAGCCGGGCAACTTCGGGAACCGGCGGAGGATGGGAGTCTGTCCGCCTTCGGCGTACCAGCGCCGATTGGCGCCGGACCTTGACTTGGCGCCCTTTTGACCCCGTCCGGCCGTCCGTCCGCGACCGGAACCGATTCCGCGTCCGATTCGCTGGCGGGCGCGCTTTTTCGACCCGCTGACGGCCAATCCGATGTCATTTGCCATCGTCGGAGCCCTTTTCGACAGTGGAGACGTCGACGAGGTGGCTTACGCTGTGCGCCATGCCCCGGATCGCGGGGTTGTCGGGATGGTGGACGACCTGCCCGATTCGGCGCAGGCCGAGCGCGACAACCGTGTCCTTGTGCTGCTGCAGCGCCCCGATCGGGCTGCGCCGCAGCGTGATTTCAAGAAGCGCCATTTGAACTGGCGCGCTGCCGACGACTTGGCCGCCGCAGCTTTGCGTTGGCCGGAACGCTCAGATCGTTGAGCGCTGCCATCGTCGCTTTGGCAAGGTTCATCGAATTCGACGATCCGAACGCTTTGGTCAATACGTTGGAGATTCCGGCCGCTTCCACGACCGCGCGGACCGCTCCGCCTGCGATTACTCCGGTACCGGGACTGGAGGGGCGCAGGACCACTTTCGAGGCTCCATAGCGGCCCTCGACATAGTGCGGAATGGTGCCGTCATCGCAGACCGGAACCGAGACCATGGCGGCACGCGCTTTCTCGTGCGCCTTGCGGATCGCCGAGGCGACCTCGCGGGCTTTGCCCAGTCCGAGTCCGACCCTGGTTTGCCCGTCGCCGACAACTACCACGGCGTTGAATCCAAACGTGCGCCCGCCCTTAACGACCTTGGCCACGCGCTTGATGCGGACAACGCGCTCTTCGATGCGCTGACCGCCGTCGACGTTGCTGCGTGCACTCAATTCAGATTGCTCTTTCTAAATCCGTAGACCCGCCGCGCGTGCGCCATTGGTGAGCGCCGCAACGCGGCCGTGAAAGCGATGTCCGCCGCGATCGAGCACCGCCGATTCGAGGTTGGCTCCGGCAGCCCGTTTGGCCAGCAGTTCGCCAACCTTGCGGGCGGCCTCGGTCTTGCTGCCGGATTCGCCCAGATCTTTGTCGAGGCTCGATGCCGACGCCAGCGTTACGCCGGCGTCGTCGTCAATCAATTGTCCGTAGATGTGGCGGTTGCTGCGAAACACCGCCAGCCGCGGACGCGCTGCCGAACCGCGCACTTTTTTGCGGATGATCCGATGGCGGCGGCGGCGGTCGGCACTACGTGATCGCTTTTTCATCAACCCGCCCCGATCGCTGCCTTGCCCGGCTTGAGGCGAACCACTTCGCCTGCATAGCGGATTCCCTTGCCTTTGTATGCGTCGGGCTTGCGCAGCGCTCGCAGATTCGCGGCGGTCCGCCCGACCAGCTCTTTGTCGATGCCGCGCACTGTCACCCGGTTGGCGCCTTCCAACTGAAGTTCTATTCCATCCGGGGCCGTGAAGATTACCGGGTGCGACATGCCGATCTGCATTTCGATGCCGTCGGCGTGGTCCTGGGCCCGGTAACCGGTCCCGACGATGTCGAGCGTGCGTGAGTATCCCTGGGTGACCCCGACCACGTTGTTGGCAATAAGCGAACGCGAGAGTCCGTGCAGCGATCGTTGCCGCGACGAGTTGTTGCGGCGCGTGACTTTGACCTGGCCATCCTCGATTGCGGCATTGATACCGGACTGGAGCTGTAGTTCGAGCTTGCCCAACGGACCCTGGACCACGACCCGCCCCGAACTCGAGCAGTCGACCTCGACCCCGTCCGGGATCGGAATCGGCAGCATGCCTACGCGCGACACTGTCCGGCTACCAGACCGAGCAGATGTGCTCGCCGCCGAGTTTGCGGCGATAGGCCTGTCGGCCGGTCATGATGCCCTGCGAGGTGGAGATGATCGCGATTCCGGTCCCGCCGCGAATCAGCGGGATTTCGCGGGCGCGCGTGTATTGGCGCCGTCCCGGCTTGGAAACGCGCTTGGCTGCCTTGATGACCGGCTGGCGGTCGGTGTCGTACTTGAGCAGGATTCGTAGTTGCGCCTGCGGGCCTTCGACCTCGAGCTGTTCGAATCCGGCGATGTACCCCTCGCGTTCCAGGATTCCGAGTATGCTGGCCTTCTGTCGGGACGCCGGAACGTCGGTGTGAGGGAGTCCGGCCTGGCCCGCATTGCGAATGCGTGCCAGCAGGTCGCCGATCGGGTCCGAGTGCGAATAGCGGAGTACGGAGGGGCGTGCCACGTCGGTTACCAACTCGACTTGATGATGCCGGGAATCTCGCCGCGAAGGGCCCGTTCGCGGAAGCAGATTCGGCACAGGCCGAACTTGCGAATGTAGCCGCGCGGTCGCCCGCACAGTCCGCAGCGGTGATGGAAGCGCACCTTGAATTTGGGCGGACGCTTCCACTTTTCAATCAGCGCTTTCTTGGCCATCAGTTCATGCTCCCCTCGGCCTGGAACGGGCAGCCCAGCGCTTCCAGTAGGGCCAGACCGTGGGCGTCGTTGATTGCTGTAGTCACAAAAGTCACCTGGAAACCCCGCACGCGGTCGATCTTGGTGTAGTCGATCTCAGGAAAGATCAGTTGTTCGTCAAACCCGGTGGAGTAGTTTCCGCGGCCGTCGAATGACCGCCGGGAAAGTCCGCGGAAGTCGCGCACCCGCGGGATTCCAATCGAAAACAGCCGATCGACAAAGTGGTACATGCGATCGCCGCGCAGCGTAACCATCACCCCGACGCGCATCCCCTTGCGCAGCGAAAAATTCGAAATTGACCGTGTCGCCCGGGTGATTACCGGTTTCTGGCCAGTGATGATTCCCAGGTCGCGGGCCGCGTTCTCGGGCGCATTCTGGTCGGAAATCGCCTCGCCGACGCCGCTGTTGACCACGACCTTGACCAACTGCGGCACTTCCATGACGTTGGCGATGCCCAGCTCGCGCGCCAGCTGAGGCCGGAATTCGTCCACGTATCGCCTGCGCAGTCGGGAAATCACTGGTTGTCTACTACCTCGCCCGACGATTTGGCGTAGCGGACCCGCCGTCCGTCCGCCAGCGTCTGCTTGCCGACGCGGGTCGGTTGCTGCGTGGCCGGATCGATCAATTTCACGTTGGAAACGTGCATCGGGGCCGCGAAATCGATGATTCCGGTTGGTCGACCGGGACCGGAAAAACGGGCGTGCCGCTTCCGCAGGTTCACGCCCTCGACGACGACCTGCCGGGTCTTTTTCAGAACCTGGGTCACCGAACCGCGTTTGCCGCGCTCGGGTCCGGAAATCACGACGACCTCGTCGCCCTGCTTGATTCGAATCGACGCCATGGGAATCAGAGGACCTCGGGCGCCAGTGAAATCACCCGTGCGAAGCGCGCATCACGCAGTTCGCGGGCAACCGGTCCAAATATTCTGGTTCCAATCGGCGCTTGCTGACCGTCAACCAGCACCGCGGCGTTGTCGTCGAAGCGGATCCGCGACCCGTCGCGGCGCTTGTATTCCTTGGCCACCCTCACGATCACTGCGTGGGCGACCCGGCCTTTAGGAATCGGGCTGTTGGGCACGGCGGATTTGACCGAACCGACAACCACGTCGCCGACCGATGCGTAGCGCCGACCGGTGCCGCCGAGAACCCTGATCACCAGGAGTTCGCGGGCGCCGGTGTTGTCAGCGATCTTGACTCGAGACTGTTGCTGAATCACTCAGGCTTCCAAGTCTTCGATGTCGGCGGCGACGGCCGGGGCGGTGTCGACCACCT
Organism: Chloroflexota bacterium; assembly: GCA_009840625.1. Taxonomy (NCBI): domain Bacteria; kingdom Bacillati; phylum Chloroflexota; species Chloroflexota bacterium. The sequence continues at coordinate 31,501 of VXNJ01000004.1, forward strand.
GGCGCAGCCGCCATCGCTTGCGCGCCGAGAGGGGACGACACTCCTCGATGACGACCAAGTCGCCATTCTTGGAAGCGTTGTCGGCGTCATGGATCATGTAGCGCTTGCGCCGTCGGACTTGCTTGCCGTAAAGCGGGTGGCGCACGACGCGGGTGTGTTCAACTACCCGCGACTTGTCCATCCGGTCGGAGACCACGATGCAGCGCAACCTTCGCTTGCCAGCCATGGTCAGACGCCTTCCTGGCCCGTCACGGGAGCGCTCAGCTTCGCCGAAAGTACGGTCAGCATGCGGGCAATATCCTTGCGCGCTTTGTGGATCTGTGAGTTGTCGTCGAGTTGGTGCGTAGCGGCGCTGACGCGCAACTGGAACAGGTCGTTGCGGCGGTCGGCGATCGCAGTCTCCAGCTCAAGCGGACTCATCGCCCGGAGCTGCTCCATGTCAGCCAACTACAAACTCCTCGGTGCGACTCAGAATGCGGGAGGCCACCGGCAGCTTGTTGGCCGCCAGCTGGAGCGCCCGCACGGCAACGTCCGATTCGACTCCGGAAATCTCAAATAGAACCCGTCCGGGCTTGATCGGCGCCACCCAGCGATCGGTAGCGCCCTTGCCGCCGCCCATGCGCGTCTCGATCGGTTTCGAGGAGACCGGCTTGTCGGGAAAAACGCAAATCCAAACCCGGCCCTGGCGGCGCATTTGCCCGGTCAGGACGCGCCGCGCGGCTTCGATCTGACGCGAGTCCATGAACCCGCGCTCGGTCGCCTGCAGACCCCAATCGCCGTGCCGAACCGAGTTTCCGCGGGTCGCCCGGCCACGGTTCTTCCCGCGCATTCTCTTCTGGTGCTTCAAGCGCTTCGGCATGAGCATGGTCAGCGCTCCAGGCCGGCCGGCAGGACATCGCCGATCCCCGACCGGTTCTGATCGGAGGCCCGGCGGGCGCGATCGCCACGATGCACCCAGGCCTTGACCCCGATCGTTCCGTAGGTGGTGCGCGCCACAGCCTGCCCGTAATCGATGTCGGCGGTCAGCGTCTGCAGCGGCACACGGCCCTCTATTTCATATTCAGTGCGCGCCATGTCGCGCCCGCCCAGGCGCCCGGCAACCTGAATCTTGGCTCCTTCGGCCCAGGCCCGCAGGCACCGCTCGGCGGCCGATTTCATCGCCCGCCGGAAGGAAACGCGCCGTTCGATCTGATCGGCCACCGATCTGGCCACCAAGTAAGCGTCAAGGTCGGGCGAAGTGATTTCGGTCACATCGACGTCGATGCGCTTGCCGATTTCCTTGGACAGCGCTTTCTGCAGGGCTTCGCGGTTGGAACCGCCTCGGCCGATTACGACGCCGGGGCGCGAGGTGTGGATGTTGATCCGGACCATGTCCTGCACACGCCGGATGAGGATGCGTGACACCCCGGCGCTGTAGGAACGGCGTCGCCCGCCCCGGTCTTCGTGCTGTCCGGGCGGGTTCTTCAGCCACGTGCGGACGAAGTCGCGGATGCGCGCGTCTTCGATGACCAGATCGGCAAATCGCCGGTCGGCGTACCACTGGCTGTCCCAGCCGCGGTAGTTGCCGAGCCGAAATCCAACCGGGTGAACTTTACGACCCATCTACGCCTCGATCTCGTCTACGACCACGGTGATGTGGCACATGCGGCGCCGGTAAAACCCGGCCCTGCCGCGCGATTTGGCCCGCATTCGCCGAAGGCGCGGCCCGTCATCTACGAATGCCCTGGCCACGTAAAGCGACTCGGGATTCAGTCCGTAGTTGTTTTCGGCGTTGGCGACGGCCGACTTGATCGTCTTGGCGATCATCGCCGCCGACCGGTTCGGAAGGTAGGCCAACAACGAAAACGCTTCGCCAATCCCCAGACCCTTGAGCTGGTCGGTGACCAGTCGGGCCTTGCGTGGGGCGATGCGCAGGTATCGCGAGGTGGCTGCGACTTCCATTCGCGTCCGCTATCTCCTGATCCGCTCAGCGGCCGGTGCGGGCCCGGGATCCCGAGTGCCCGCGGAATACGCGGGTGGGCGCAAACTCGCCGAGCTTGTGGCCCACCATGTTTTCAGTTATGTAAATAGGGACGTGGCGGCGGCCGTCGTGGACGGCGATCGTGTGCCCGACCATCTCCGGGAAGATCATCGAGCGCCGGCTCCAGGTGCGCAAGACCTGCTTGACGCCCCGGCGATCGAGGGCTTTTACGCGACGCAGCAATTTGCGGTCCGCGTACGGTCCCTTTTTCAGCGATCTAGGCATTTTTGTCCGGGGTTTCTTCTTAAGAGTTCAGTTAACGCCGCGTCCGGCGCCGGCGCAGGATCAATTTGTCGCTGCGGCGTTTGCCGATTCTGGTTTTGCGCCCCAGCGCCGAGCGACCCCAAGGAGTCTTGGGAGGCATCCCGGTGGGCGCTTTGCCTTCGCCGCCGCCGTGCGGATGGTCTTTGGGGTTCATCGCCGACCCGCGCACGCTCGGTCGGCGCCCCCGGTGGCGGGAACGTCCGGCCTTGCCCAGCGACTGGTTCGAGTGATCCTCGTTGCCAGAGCGACCAATTGTCGCAAAACAGGAGCCGCTGACCATTCGCATCTCACCGGACGGCATGCGCAACGTCGCCATGCCGCGATCCTTGGCCAGGACCTGCAGGTAGGACCCGGCCGCACGCGCCAATTGGGCGCCCCGGCCGGGGGTCAATTCGACGCAATGGACCACGGTGCCGTCCGGAATGTCCTGCAACGCCAGGGCGTTGCCCACGGTCAAGGCAGAACCGGGTCCGGACTGGACGGTGGAACCCAGGGCCAACCCGGACGGCGCGACGATATAGCGTTTTTCGCCGTCGGCGTAGTGGAGCAGCGCCAAACGCGCCGATCGGTTCGGATCGTATTCGATCTGGGCGACCTTGGCCGGCACGCCCCATTTGTCACGCTTCCAATCGACCTGGCGCAGCTTGCGCTTGTGGCCGCCGCCCTGGTGGCGCACCGTGACCCGGCCCTGATTGTTGCGGCCGGCGCGCGATTTGCGCGGGCGGGTGAGTTTTTTCTCCGGCCGCCGGCGCGTGATGTCGGAAGAGTCGACCGAGACGTATTCGCGCCGCCCCGGCGAGGTCGGTCTGTAAGTCTTTACCGGCATGTCTGTTCGCCCGAATCCTCGATCAGGCGCCGAACACGTCGATGCGGTCGTCGGGGCCCAGGGTCACGATCGCTTTCTTCCAGTCCGACGTGCGGCCGGTATGGCGACCGAAACGCCGGCTGCGGCCGCGCTGTGAAATCACGTTGACTTTGACAACCTTGACTTCGAACATGCGTTCGACTGCTTCGCGAATCTGAATCTTGTTGGCCGATCGATCGACCTTGAAGACATATTTGTTTTCTTCGGCCAGGTAGGTCGATTTCTCGGTCACTATGGGAGCGATCAGCACGCTGGCGGCGTCCATCGCTCAGCCGCTCCGGTCAACCAGCGTCGCCACCGCGTCAGCGGAAACGACCAGCGTGTCAGACACCAGCACGTCGTAAGTGGATAGGGTGTCGGCGCGGGCAACATCCACGTGCGGGATGTTGGCGGAAGACCGCAACAACGATTGCTGCGGGTCGCTGTCCACGAGGAGGACGCGCCCGCTGCCGGAAAGCCCGGCCTCTTTGAGCCAGGTGGCCCGGGTACGGGTCTTGCCGTCACCCAGATCAATCGGATCGGCCCCGCGGATGCTCCCGGATCGCGCCTTGAGCGCCAGTGCCTGAACGAACGCGCTTCGTCGTTCGCGTCGCGAGAGCTGGCGGGATTTCTTCAGGGGCTTGGGCGCGAACGCCAGGCCGCCACCGCGCCAGATCGGCGATCTGATTGATCCGTGGCGGGCCCGGCCGGTGCCCTTTTGGCGCCATGGTTTGCGTCCGCCGCCGCGGACCTCAGACCTCAGCAGCGTGGACCGGTTGCCTTCGGCCGAATTCAGATGGTGGTCGGCGACCGCGCGTTTGAGAAGGTACTGGTTGATCTCGCAGTCGAACCAGGCCTGGGGCAATTCGAGCTTGGCTCTTTTCTTCCGGCCATTTGCCCCGATGACCGGGATACGGGTAGTGGCCGCGGGTTCCGAAGCCATTCCGTTAGCTGACCTTCTCGATCGCCAGCAGCGAGCCGTTTGGCCCGGGAACCGCGCCCGAAAGCAACAGCAGGTTGCGCTCGGGATCGACCCGTACGACCTTTACTCGTGAAAGCGTCGTGCGCTGCCCGCCGGAGCGACCGGCCATCTTTTTGCCCTTGAAAACCCTGCCCGGGTCCGTGCCCGCCCCGATCGAGCCAGGTGCCCTTTCGCGATCGGACTGACCATGCGTGCGGCGGCCTCCGCGGAAGCCGTGCCGCTTCATTACGCCGGTGAATCCGCGCCCCTTGCTGGTGCCGACGACTTTCACGCGCCGCGCATCAGAGAGCACCGAGACCGTTATTTCCTGGCCCCGTTCGACGTCTTCAAGGTCATCGGACGATGCCCGGAATTCGCGAAGGTGGTTGAACGCGCCCAGTCCCTCGAGGTGTCCCAGCTCGGGATTGCTCAGCTTCTGTTCGCGGGTCGCCCCGTAAGCCAGCTGGGCGGCATCGTAGCCGTCTGACTCGCGCGACTTGACCTGGGAGACCACGCACGGACCGGCGCTGATAACCGTGACCGGCACATAGCGGCCGTCGTCATCGTAGACGTGCGACATGCCCAGCTTGGTTCCGAGCAATGCGGCGATCATGACCGGATCAGGATTTCATTTCGATGTCCACCCCGGCCGGCAGATCCAGGCTCAGGAGGGCGTCCATCGTTTCTTGATTGGGGTCGGAAACGAATATGACCCGGCGGTGGGTGCGCATCTCGAATTGCTCGCGCGAGTCCTTGTCGATGAACGGCGAGCGAATCACCGTCCACTTGTTCTTCTTGGTGGGCAGCGGGACCGCGGTCACGGTCGCGCCGCTGCGCCGAACGCTGTCCAGGATCCGGCGGACCGACTGGTCCAGGATGCGGTGATCGTAGGCGTTGAGCCTGATCCGGAAGCGCTGGCGCCGCGGCCCGCCGCGGCGCCGGGGGCGCGGCCGGCGGCGGGGGGGCCGCGCCCGCGCCGCCCCCATGGCCAGCCAGGGGGGTGTGTGTGTTAGCGCTTAGCGCAGGGTATCGG
>VXNJ01000004.1:36632-60435 GCA_009840625.1 Chloroflexota bacterium
GGCGGCGGGCGCGCGGCTGCGCTTACGGCCTGAGTGGTCGGGGGGCCCGTCGTGGTCTTGTTGGGGGGGTGGGTGGCGGGGGCGGGGGCGGGGCCCGGGGGGGCGCGGGGGCGGGCGGCGGCGACGGGTGCGCGTCCGGCGCCTGGTACGACTCGAACGCTCCGCCACCTTGACCTGCCTGCTGTCTGTCTGTGTTCGCGCTTAGCGCAGGATCTCGGTGACCGAACCGGCACCGACGGTCACCCCACCCTCGCGAATCGCGAAGCGGACTCCGCGTTCCAGGGCGATTGGGGTGATCAGGTTGACTTCCATCTCTACGTTGTCGCCCGGCACTACCATCTCGGTGCCCTCGGGCAACTTGATTTCGCCGGTCACGTCGGTGGTCCGGATGTAGAACTGCGGCCGGTAACCGTGGAAGAACGGGGTGTGGCGCCCGCCCTCCTGGCGCGAAAGGACGTAGACCTCGGCCTTGAATTCCGAGTGCGGCGTTATTGATTTCGGTTTTGCGAGAACCTGCCCGCGCTCTACCTCATCCCGGTCAATCCCCCGCAGCAGGCAGCCGACGTTGTCGCCCGCCTGGCCTTCATCGAGGGTTTTGCGGAACATTTCCACGCCGGTGACAACCACGCCGTCACGGCCGTGCCCCAGACCGACGATGTCGATCGGCTCGCCGGTCTTGATAACGCCGCGTTCGATCCGGCCGGTGACCACCGTGCCACGTCCCTTGATTCCGAACACGTCCTCGACCGGCATCAGGAAATCCTGTTCGGTCGGTCGCGGCGGAGCCGGAATGTACTCGTCAACCGCGGCCATAAGCTCGCGGATCCCGGCGTAGGATTCGTCGTCCATGTCGTCGGCGTCGGATTCAAGCGCCTGCAGGGCGCTGCCGCGCACGATCGGAACGTTGTCGCCGTCGAAGTCGCGCTCATTGAGCAGGTCGCGTACTTCGAGCTCCACCAGCTCGATCAGTTCCTCGTCGTCGACCAGGTCGCATTTGTTGAGGAATACGACCATTGACGGAACTTCCACCTGGCGCGCCAGTAGCACGTGCTCGCGCGTCTGGGGCATGGGTCCGTCAGGCGCCGATACGACCAGGATGGCGCCGTCCATCTGAGCCGCGCCGGTGATCATGTTCTTGATGTAGTCGGCGTGGCCGGGGCAGTCGACGTGGGCGTAGTGGCGGGCTTCAGTCTGGTACTCGACGTGCTGAATGGCGATCGTGATCCCGCGGGCCTTTTCCTCGGGGGCGTTGTCGATCGATTCAAACGGCCGGAAATCGGCGCCGCCTGCCAGCGCCAGCGTCTTGGTTATGGCCGCCGTCAACGTTGTCTTGCCATGGTCGATGTGACCTATGGTGCCGATGTTTACGTGCGGCTTGGTGCGTTCGAACTTTTCTCTAGCCATTAGTTTTCTGCCCCTCGGAGCATTAATGCGGTGTTGCTAAGAAACGATGGTAGCCAATTGCTTGGCTGTTTAAACAAAGTCGACCGTTGTCACGCGCGGCTCCCCGCAAGCGAGGACGCGTTGGTCGGTTCGTAACGGGCAAACTCCATCGAAAACGTCCCTCTCCCCTGGGTTTGGGAGCGGAGTTCGCTGGCGTAACCAAACATCCCCGCCAACGGGACTTCGGCCTCTATCAGGACCTCCGACCCGTCGCTGTCGGCCCTGCGGATATTGCCCCGCTTGGCCGCCAGGTTTCCGATGATTTCCCCCATATACGTATCCGGCGCGCGGATTTCCAGTTCCATGATTGGTTCGAGTGCCACCGCGGAGGCGCGTTCGAATGCGTCGCGCACGGCCATTGCGGCAGCGATGCGAAAAGCGATCTCTGATGAGTCAACCACGTGATACGACCCGTCAATGACTCTGGTGTGTACACCGGTCATCGGGTAGCCGTGCGGTCCCTCGGTCATGGCGTCGCCGACGCCCTGCTCCACAGCGGCCATGAATTCTAAGGGAATCGTGCCGCCGACGATCCTGCTTTCGAAGGAATTTTCCACTCCGTCTTCGGTGGGTTCCACTTCGAGAACGACATGCCCGAATTGGCCCCGCCCGCCACTCTGGCGAACGAATTTACCCACCCCGGTCGCGGCCCGTCGAATGGTCTCCCGATAGGCAACTTGCGGCGCCCCGACCGACGAACGCACCGCGAATTCGCGCAACAGGCGGTCGACGATTACCTCGAGATGTAACTCGCCCATTCCGGCGATCAGGGTCTGCCCGGTCTCGATATCGGATGTGACCCTGAATGTCGGGTCTTCGTCGGCGAGACGGACCAGCGCGGCTCCCAGCTTGTCCTGGTCGGCGCGCGAGGCCGGTTCGACCGCGACCTTGACCACCGGCTCCGGAAAGTTGATCGATTCCAGCAGCAGCGGCTGATTCTGGTTGCAGATCGTATCGCCGGTGAAAGTGTCCTTGAGGCCGATGATGGCACCGATTTCGCCTGCGCCAAGTCCCTCGTCTAGTTGTTCGCGTTTGTCGGCATGCATGCGCAGGATCCGGCCCACGCGCTCGCGCTTGCGGCGGGTCGTGTTGTAGATGTAACTGCCCGGCTTGATCCGGCCCGAATAGAGGCGGACGTAGGTCAGTCGTCCGGCGAAGGGATCGGTCGTTACCTTGAACGCCAGTCCCGCCGGCGGCGCGTCGTCTTCCGGTGGGCACCGCACGTCGGCGCCCGTCTTGGGGTGGGTGCCGCTGATAACCGGTACGTCCAACGGAGAGGGCAGGTAATCGACGATCGAGTCGATGACCGCCTCTATCCCCTTGTTGCGCAGGGCCGATCCGCAAAGGACGGGAATGGCGGTGTTGGCCACTGTTATGCGGCGCAGCGCGCCGGAGAGATCCTGATTGGAAATCGGGTCGTTCTCGAGGAACTTTTCGGCTATGTCTGTGTCGAAGTCGGCAATTTCCTCAATCATGTGCTCACGGGCCGCACGCGCCTTGCTCACGAGCTCCGGCTCGATCTCGCTTATCCGGACGTGGTCGAGACCATCGTCTATGAAATTGCGCTGGTTGAACGCGACCAGATCGACCACGCCCCGGAATTCGTCCTCGCGGCCGACCGGCATTTGGCAGCGGATTGGAATCGCGTTGAGGCGGTCGCGGATCATCTCGACGGTACGCTCCAGGCTGGCGCCGCGGCGGTCCATCTTGTTGACCAGGGCAACCCGGGGAACCGAATATTTGTCGGCCTGACGCCACACCGTCTCGGTCTGCGGCTGGACGCCGGCGACCGCATCCAGAACCACCACCCCGCCGTCCAGGACGCGCAGCGAACGTTCGACTTCGGCAGTGAAGTCCACGTGGCCGGGCGTGTCGATGATGTTGATGGTGTGGTCGCGCCATTGGCAGGTGGTGGCGGCCGCGGTTATTGTTATGCCGCGTTCGCGCTCCTGCACCATCCAATCCATCGTCGCCGCACCTTCGTGAACTTCGCCGGTGCGGTGAATCCGGCCGGTGTACAGCAGGATGCGTTCGGTGACCGTGGTCTTACCGGCATCGATGTGGGCAATGATGCCAATGTTGCGGGTGCGGGCAAGTCGAGCCGACATGAAAAGGACCTGGCGAAGTTATGGGTTGGTTGCGGACTGCGAAGCTCTACCAGCGGTAGTGCGCAAACGCCTTGTTGGCTTCGGCCATCCGATGGCTTTCTTCGCGGCGGCGCACTGCCTGGCCCTCGTGCCGGTAGGCGTCGAGGATCTCACCGGCCAGGCGACGGACCATTGTTTTTTCGCCGCGGCGGCGGGCGGCCTGAACCAGCCAGCGGGTGGCCAGAGAGAACCGGCGTTCGCCGCGGATCTCGATGGGTACTTGGTAAGTGGCCCCGCCGACTCGGCGCGGCCGGACCTCGAGTTGCGGCGTGGCGTTGCGCAACGCCTGCTCGAAAATTTCAATCGGATTCTGGTTGACCCGTTCTTCAATCAGGTCAAACGCGTCATAGAGCAGGCGCCGGGCCAAGCTCTTCTTACCCCGAGTCATCAGCACGTTGATGAAGCGGGATACCGAGCGGTTGCCGAATTTGGGATCCGGCAAAACAGGGCGGCGGGCGGGTCGGTTACGGCGGGGCATCTCGAAGGCTCACTGCGACGGCGGTTCGATTAATGGGCGTCCCGCTTGGACCCGTACTTGGATCGTCCCTGGCGGCGATTCTCGACGCCGGTGGCGTCGTAGGCGCCCCGGACGATGTGGTATCGGACCCCCGGCAGGTCGCGCACACGCCCGCCGCGGACAAGCACGACTGAGTGCTCTTGCAGGGTGTGGCCTTCGCCCGGAATGTAAGCCAGCAGCTCCATTCCGTTCGAGAGTCTGACTCGCGCAACTTTGCGCAGCGCGGAATTGGGTTTCTTGGGCGTGACCGTGCGCACCTGCACGCACACGCCGCGCTTCTGCGGAGCCCCTCCGGTGCGAATGAGGCGTCGCTGGTTCGAGTTATAGGAGTAGTGCAACGCCGGCGTCGTCACCTTGCGGCGAGGGCTGCGGCGCCCTTTGCGAACCAGTTGGTTAATCGTGGGCACAGCTATTCCGGGGCGAGGGACGGGGAACTTGATGACGGCTGTGCAAACCGCCTGCCGGACCCGGTGGGCGAGGCAAGCAGAGTATAGCAGCCATCCAGGCCGATTCCGGGGAGCCGGTCAGGAGTACGGGTAGTCCGCGAAGCCGTCTTCAAATCCGTCCGCGCCCTCCATCTGGGTGGAGGCTTGCCAACGCTCCTCCTCCAGGCGTTGCAGCTCTTCGAGTTGCCGCTTGAGCTCCTCGCGCTCCTCGCGGCGCGCGTTGATTCGCGCCACCACTTTGGCCGCACCGGTAAGCTCGTCATTGGAGCCGGCCGGCGCGAAGCGGTGGAAGTAGCCAGTCCCCGCCGGGATCAGCTTGCCGACAATCACGTTTTCCTTGAGCCCGACCAGGCTGTCGCGGGCACCTTCAAGGGCGGATTCGGTAAGGACCCGCGTGGTGTCCTGGAACGAGGCGGCCGACAGGAAACTGTCGGAGTACAGCGAAGCCTTGGTAACACCCAGCAGCACCCGTTCGCCGGTGGCCGGCTCGGCCGACAGTGAATTTACGCGGTTGAATTCGCGCGCATCGACGTATTCGTCGGGCAGCAGCACGGTGTCGCCCGGGGTGAGCACCTTGACCCTTCGCAGCATCTGCTTGATTACCAATTCAACGTGCTTGTCGTGGACAGGGACGCCGACTACCGAGTAAACGCCTTGGATTTCGGCCAGCAGGTATTGCTCGACCTTGCTGAGGCTCTCGCTCTCGGAGGTTCCAGCCAGACGCAGGATGTCGTGCGGATTGAGCGGGCCTTCGGTCAACTGGGTGCCGCGCTCGACGCGGGACCCGTCGTCAACCATCACTCGGGTTGTTACCGGGACCGCATATCGGATCGATTCATGCAGGATGATCTTGCCCTCGACCATTTCCAACTGGCCCGAAACCGGAGCCAGCAGGTAGTCCTCGGCGCTCTGCCGCTTGGCGATTCGCGTTCCCTGCTTTACCACGCCGCCGGATTTGCCCAGCGCGCGGTATTCGTCGCCAAGTTCTATTTCGTGCTGCTGCACGAGCTCAAGGGTGACGCCGTCGTCGGACCGTTTGACCGACACGACGCCGCCAAAGTCGGCGATCACGGCCTGGCCGCGTGGGGTGCGGGCCTCGAAGAGCTCCTCGACCCGCGGCAGGCCACGAGTGATGTCCTCCTCGCGGAAAGTTCCGCCGGTGTGGAAGGTGCGCATCGTCAGCTGGGTGGCGGGTTCGCCAATTGACTGGGCGGCGATGATGCCCACCGCGGTACCCAATTCGACCGGTTCGTGCCGGGCCAGGTCAAATCCGTAGCAGGACTGACAGATTCCGTTCTGGGCCTCGCACTTCATGACCGAGCGGACATGGACTTCATCAAATTTGAATCTTTCGATCAGCTCCATCAGCTCGAGGTTGATGACTCGGCCGGCGTCGGCCAGGATTTCTCCGGTTTCCGGATCCACGAGCGGCGCCGCCAGAGTGCGCGAGTAAACCCGTTCTGGCAGGTCCTTGCCAAACAACTGCGAATCGGAAGCGCGAACCGGGATCGAACGTTCGGTTCCACAATCGTGCTCGGCGATGATCAGGTCCTGGCAGACGTCGACCAAGCGCCGGGTCAGGTACCCGGAGTCGGCGGTGCGCAACGCGGTATCAGCCAGTCCCTTGCGCGCGCCGTGGGTGGATATGAAGTATTCGAAGACTGAGAGTCCCTCGCGGAAGTTGGCGCGGACCGGCATTTCGATGACCCGACCGCCCGGATCGGACATCAGCCCGCGCATGCCGGCAATCTGTCTGATCTGGTCGAAATTGCCCTTGGCCGCCCCGGAAGCGCCCATCAGGTAGACCGAATCGCGCTTGTCGAGGCACTCCTCGACCTCGGCCGACACCCGCTGGGTGGCTTCGGCCCAGTGCTTGACGTGCAACCGGTACCGTTCGTCCTCGGTCAGCAGGCCGTCTTCGAACTGCTCGGAGATCTCCCCGACGAGCTCTTCGGTCTCGGTCAGGATCTGCGGTTTGTCGGGCGGGATCGTAAGGTCCGACAGCGCCATCGTCACCCCGGACCGGGTAGCCCAATGGAAACCGGTCGACATGACTTGGTCGCCCACCTGGGCGCAAACGGCGGTGCCGTAATCGGAATAGACGTCGTTGATCAGCTGCTTGAGCGCACCTTTGTCCATGACCTTGCCGTAGGGGCGCATCGGAACCGGCAGGATCCGATCGAATATCACCCGGCCGACGGTCGTCTCGTAGAGCGATCCCTCGGGTTGTTCATCGCCGACCCCGACTTCGTCGGAATTGGCGCGCAGGCGGATCGGGGTGTGCAGCTGCACCAGGCCCGACTCGTAGGCGTGCAGGGCCTCGTCCTGGCCGGTGAACGTGCGAAGTTCGTTGGGGTCGGCGACCGCTTCGGGTTCCAGGGTCAGGTAGTAGCAGCCCAGGATCATGTCCTTGGTGGGCGAAATCACCGGCGAGCCGTCGGCCGGCGAGAGCAGGTTCTGAGAACTGAGCATGAGTTCGCGGGCCTCTTCTTGGGCGATCTCAGAGAGCGGTACGTGAACCGCCATCTGGTCACCGTCGAAGTCGGCGTTGTAAGCAAAGCAGACCAGGGGATGAATGCGGATCGCGCCGCCGTGGACCAGGCGGATTCGGAACGCCTGGATTCCCAGGCGGTGCAGCGTCGGAGCCCGATTGAGCATGATCGGGTGTTCGCGGGTCACGTCTTCCAGGATGTCCCAGACTTCCGGGTCGACCCGCTCGACGATCCGCTTGGCGCTCTTGATGTTCGAGGCGATTCCGCGCATAACCAGCTGCTGCATTACGAACGGCTTGAACAGCTCCAGCGCCATGCCGGAAGGCAATCCGCATTCGTCCAGGGCCAATTCGGGACCGACCACGATGACCGATCGACCGGAATAGTCGACTCGCTTGCCCAGCAGGTTCTGGCGGAACCGTCCTTGCTTGCCGCGAAGCAGGTCGGAAAGGCTCTTGTACATGTGCTGCGAGGAGCTCTGCGCCGGGCGGCCGCGTCGGCCGTTGTCGATCAGCGCGTCGACCGCTTCCTGGAGCATCCGCTTCTCGTTGCGCAGGATGATGTCCGGGGCCCCCAGATCAAGCAGGCGCTTGAGCCGGTTGTTTCGGTTGATCACGCGGCGGTATAGGTCGTTCAGATCGGAGGTGGCGAAGCGCCCGCCGTCCAGCTGCACCATTGGCCGAAGCTCCGGCGGCAGCACCGGCAGGACGGTGTAGACCATCCACTCGGGCCGGTTCTCGGACCGCCGGATCGACTCGATCACGCGCAGCCGCTTGACCGCCTTGCGGCGCCGCTGGGTCGACTTCGAGTTCAGGTCCTCACGAAGCTGCTCGGCCTCGACGTCGATGTCTTTCTTGCGGATCAGTTCGAGGATCGCCTCGGCCCCGCTCATCGCCTCAAACACTTCCCCGACCGTCTCGTTGAGCTGGTAGTAGCGGTCCTCGGACAACAGCATCAGTTCGCTGTCGTCGCCGGCCTTGGCCAACTCGACCAGGTGATCGCGGCGGCGGTTGAAGAATTCTTCCTTTTCGGCCAAAAGCTGCTCGATGCGCGCGTCGGCACCGTCTTTTTCGGCCTGGACGCGGGCCCGTTCCTTGGCCATGTCTTCTTCGAAGCGCTGGCCCAGCTCGGCGATCTCAACCTGTTCGCGCTCGACCATGCGGGCCAGTTCGGACTTGAGCGCGCGCGTGACCCGGCTGCGGTGCTTGGGTTCGATCACCTCGCCGTGCTCGACCACCGGATCCTCGCGGAAGGAGAGCCGCAGGTCGTCCAGGGCGGCCTCGCCGCGGTTCTCGCCGAGCACCTTCAGCAGGCGCTTGGATTCTTCCTCGCGGTCGGCCCGGCGGCGCGATTCCTGGTCCTTAAGCCGGTCGGTCTGCAGGACAAGTTCGTTCTGCATCTCCTCGAGCGAGACCTTGAGGTCCTCCTCGAGCTGCTCGATCCGGTCCAGCTCCTCTTCGCGCACGGCGCGCAATTCGAGTTTGAGGTCGCGATCGAGATTATCGAGCCCCTCCAGCCGTCGCTCCTCGTCCATCGCGGTAATTACGAAGGAGGCGAAGTAGACGATTGCCTCGAGCTTCTTGGGGCTTATGTCGAGCATTTGCCCGATCCGCGACGGCGACCCCTTCACGAACCAGATGTGGGCCACTGGAGCGGCCAGCTCGATGTGCGCCATGCGCTCGCGGCGCACCCGCGAGCGGGTCACTTCGACCTCGCACTTGTCGCAGGTTATCCCCTTGTAGGTGATGCGCTTGTACTTGCCGCAGGCGCATTCCCAGTCCTTGGTGGGTCCGAAAATGCGCTCACAGAAAAGACCGTCCCGCTCCGGCTTCAGGGTGCGGTAGTTGATCGTTTCCGGCTTGGTCACCTCGCCATGCGACTGCTCGCGGATCTGCTCCGGCGATGACAGTCCGATCTGGATCGAAGCGAACTCGTTGACTCTTATCACTGAATGTCCCTTTCGACCCTAGAGCTTGTACTCGCGGCCCTCGATATTGATGCCGCCGAGGTTTGGTACGTAGTCGACCATCGCGTCCAGCGAGAACTCGACCGGTTTTTCTTCTTCGTCGAACAGGTCGACTGACAGGCCCAGGCTCTTTAACTCGTTGACCAGCACCCGGAAAGATTCCGGGACGCCGGGTTCGAGCACCGTCTCGCCTTTCACGATCGCCTCGTAAGTCTTCACCCGGCCGAGCACGTCGTCGGACTTGACGGTGAGCATTTCCTGCAAGATGTTGGCGGCGCCGTAGGCCTGCAGCGCCCAGACTTCCATTTCGCCGAACCGCTGGCCGCCCATTTGGGCTTTCCCGCCGAGCGGCTGCTGCGTAATCAGTGAATACGGGCCGGTGGAGCGGCCGTGGATCTTGTCCTCGACCAGGTGGGCCAGTTTGAGCATGTACATGCGTCCGACCACGACCGGTTTGTCGAAGGACTCGCCGGTGCGCCCGTCGTACAGCTTGACCTTGCCGTCGGTCGGCAGGCCGGCTTCGTCCAGTAGCGAGTGGACCTGGCCCTCGCTGGCGCCGTCGAAGACCGGAGTCACTATCTGGCGGTCCAGCCTTTCGGCCGCCAGCCCGGTGTGCAGTTCCAGCAGCTGGCCGACGTTCATGCGTGACGCGGCTCCCAGCGGGTTCAATACGATGTCCACCGGGGTGCCGTCCTCGAGGTACGGCATGTCCTCTTCGGGCAGGATCAGCGAGATCACGCCCTTGTTCCCGTGGCGGCCGGCCATTTTGTCGCCGACCATGATCTTGCGGCGCGAGGCGATGCGCACGCGGACGGCGTGGTTCACGCCGGCGCGCAGGTCCGGGTTGGCGTCGCGGGTCAGTTCCTTTACATCGATGACCGTTCCGGCGTCACCGGCCGGGACGTGCTTGGACGAATCCTTGACCTCGCGGGCGTCGCGGCCGAAGATGGCGCGCAGCAGACGGTCTTCGCCGGTTAGCTCGGTCTCGCCCTTGGGCGTGATCTTGCCAACGATGATGTCGTCCTGGCCTACCTCGGCCCCGACGAAGACGATTCCGCCGTCGTCCAGGAAGCGCAGCGCTTCCTCGGACACGTTGGGAATGTCGCGCGTTATTTCTTCCGGACCCAGCTTGGTGTCGCGGGCCTCGACCTCGAATTTCTCGATATGGATGGACGTGTAGACGTCTTCGCGAACGAGGCGCTCGGAGATGATGATCGCGTCCTCGTAGTTGTACCCTTCCCAGAACATGAATGCGCACAGCAGGTTCTTGCCCAGGGCAAGCTGCTCGCCGTCCGAGCTGGAGGCCGATGCCAGCAATCCGCCGGGCTGGACCACCTGCCCCGGAACCACTGCCGGGGT
Source organism: Chloroflexota bacterium (assembly GCA_009840625.1). NCBI lineage: Bacteria > Bacillati > Chloroflexota > Chloroflexota bacterium. Next base: position 47,003 of record VXNJ01000004.1, read on the forward strand.
CTGGTTGATGCAGGTGCCCTGGTTGGAGCGCCCGAACTTGCGCAGCGGGTAACGGTGCCAGCGCCGGGTGGTTACCTCCTGGAGTTCGACCCGGTCCGGCAAGACATTTATCACCTCGGCCTCACGCGGACCGTCGTAGGTGATGATGTGGCCCGAGTCCAGCGCGGCGCGCCGTTCGACTCCGGTGGCGACCAGCGGCGCCTCGGGACGCAGCAATGGCACCGCCTGGCGTTGCATGTTGGACCCCATAAGGGCCCGGTTCGCGTCGTCGTGCTCGAGGAAGGGAATCAGCGAGGTCGGTATCGAGACGATCTGTTGTGGAGAGACATCGATCAGATCGACCTCATTGCGGTGCGCGGAGTGGAACTCGCGCCCGATGCGCACGTCGATACGTTCGGAATCGATCTCGCCCCGCTCGTTGAGCACGGTCTTGTAGGGAGCGACCGCCAGGCCGTCTTCCTCGTCGGCAGTGCAGTGTCTGATCCTTCCGGTTGCGAACGGGACCACCGGGAAGCGGATGTCGCGCCAGTAGGGGCGGTTGCGCAGACGCCGAAGCAGGTCGGCATCCAGCGGCTCGCCGGCGGCGAGTTCGTTGCGATTGCGAACGATCAGGTCCTCGCGCAGGATCCGGCCTTCCAGTTCGAATCCGTCTTCGAAAGAGATGTCGCGGCCGACCACCTCGTAAGGCGTCTGCAGGAACCCGTATTCGTTGATGCCGGCGAACGATGCCAGCGAGGAGATCAGACCTACGTTCGGGCCCTCCGGGGTCTCGATCGGGCAGATGCGGCCGTAGTGCGAGTGGTGCACGTCGCGGACGTCGACCCCGGCGCGTTCGCGCGAGAGGCCGCCCGGCCCCATTGCGCTGAGCCGGCGCTTGTGGGCCAGCTCGGACAGCGGGTTGGTCTGGTCCATGAATTGGGCCAGCTGGCTGCCGCCGAAGAACTCTTTGATAGCGGCCATGATCGGGCGCGCGTTGATCAGGGCGTTGGGGGTGGCCTGGGAGGCGTCCTGGATCGACATCCGCTCCTTTACCACCCGCTCCATGCGCAGCAGGCCGGTGCGCAGCTGGTTGATGAGCAGCTCGCCCACGGCGCGCACGCGGCGGTTGCCCAGGTGGTCGACGTCCTCGGGGCGGTTCTGGGCCAGGTTCAGGCGTATCAGTTCGCGAACAACTTCGATGATGTCGGCCTGGAGCAGGACCGTGTCGGTAAAGGGTTCCCGGTGGCGCAGGCGCAGGTTTAGCTTGTAGCGGCCGACCCGGCCGAGGTCGTAGCGGCGCGAATTGAAAAAGGTCGATTCGATCAGCGATCGCGCGTTGGCAACCGATTTGCGGTCGGCGATGTTCAGGGTGTCGCCGGGACGCAGGCGGTTGTAGATCTCGCGCACCGCCTCTTCGTGCGAGGTGGCCGAGTCGTCGTCGAGGGTCGCTTCCAGGTACTGGTGATCGGCGTCTTCGGGCACGGCGCCTTCAAAAATCTGGCGGATCGCCTCGTCGGAGGCCAAGTTCTTGTCCATGGCCTTGATCAGGGTCGTGACCGCGATCTTGCGCTTGCGGTCGACCTTGACCGAGAAGACGTCCTTGGCCGACGTGTCGAATTCGAGCCACGCGCCGCGGTTGGGCAGGAGCTTGGCCGAATACAGGTAGCGGCCCGAAGTGCGATCGCGGACCCCGGTGAAATACACGCCCGGAGAGCGCACCAGCTGACAGACGACCACGCGCTCGGCGCCGTTGTAAATGAAGGTCCCCTGATCGGTCATGAGCGGGAAATCGCCCATGAAAACCCGGTTTTCCTTGATTTCGCCGTTCTGCAGGTTCTCCAGGCGGGCGTTAACGTACAGCGGGGCGTGGTAGGTGCGGTCGTTCTCGCGGCATTCGGACACAGGGTGCTTGGGTTCCTCGAACGGCTGTTCGGGCACCTCGAAATGCAGCCTGAAATTCTTGCCGGTGAAGTCCTCAATCGGCGAGATTTCGGCGAAGACCTCGCGCAGTCCCTCGGTCACGAACCATTGGAAGGAACGTCGCTGGATTGCTATCAGTTCGGGGAGATCCACCGCGTCGCGGTGATTCGGGACGGTGCCGAAATGGTGGCCGTTGGGGCTGCTCAAGAGACGCACTCCGGATTGCGGATGGGGCGATTGATCGCGAAAGGGCACACCCTTGTCAGGGGTGCGGGAAGGGCGAACGTGTGTCTTGTCTGGTACGACAAGCTACGGACGGCTGATCGCTGGCTTCAGGACCTGCCGCCGCGTTGGAAGCATCAAGGGCGCTAAGCGCGTCCTCCGTTGTTCATTAGGGGCTATTTTAGCAACCCCGTCAGCCGCGCACCGCCGGGTAATTGAGGCCGCCGCAGTCAGGAACTTTGCTCAACCGGGCGGCCAGTCCATCCTCCGTCCGGCCAGCAGGTGGATGTGTAGGTGCGGGACCGTTTGGGCGCCGTCGCGGCCCTCATTGATTACCAGCCGGTATCCGTCCTCTTCGATGCCGGCGCGACGCGCGTGGAGCGTGAGGGCTCCCACCAGGTCGGCAATCTGGGCGGGGTTGTCATCGGCGGCGGCGGCTACGCCGGAAACGTGCCGCGTGGGGATCGCCAGCAGGTGGGTGGGCGCGGCCGGCGCGATGTCGGAAAAGATCATCCAGTCTTCGCAGCGGTCGATTACGTCGGCCGGCAATTCACCGGCCGCGATCCGGCAGAAGATGCAGTCGCTAGCCAAGGCGCGCTCCAATTCCCAGTGATCTTTGCCGGTGCTCAGTTCGCGGCCGCCGCCGGCACCGCCACCAGGCCGTCGTCGCCGGCCGCCAGCTTTACTTCTTGCAGGGTACCGGTGACCGGTTCAAAGCCCAGCGGCCGGGCCCGCAGGTAGTTGCGCGTCAACCCCATGCAACGACCGGATGGATCCCTCTCCCACAATACCTGCGCCCGCGAACCGACGAACCCCGCCAGGTAGCGCTCGGACAGCCCGCCCGCCAGATCCAAAGCTTCGCTCATTCGCCGGCGCAGGGTCTGATCGTCAACGTGGTCGTCGCGACGCGCCGCCAGCGTGCGGGCGCGCCGCGAGTAGGGAAAAACGTGCATGTACGAAAAGCCCATCTGGGCGCAGAACCGCAACGAGCGCCGGTGGTCGTCTTCGCTTTCCCCCGGAAAACCCACCATCAGATCGGTCCCGATCGCCACCGATGGATCAGCGGCGCGCAGCCGGTCGACGATTTCCGCGTATTCGGCTGGCCGGTAGGGTCGGCGCATACCCTGCAGGACCGCCGCCGAACCCGACTGCAGCGGCAGATGAAAATGGGAACAGATCCGGCCGGCGGCCAGCAGGTCGTAGAGCCGGGGGTCAAAATCCATCGGTTCAATCGACGAGAGCCGGATGCGCGACGGCACCCGGTCGGCGACCCATTCGACAAGTTCGCCCAGACCGATTCCGCTGTCCGGGCAGCGGTAACTCCCCAGCGCTATCCCCGCCAGCACGACTTCGGGCGACCCGCCGCGGGCAAATTCCTGCACCCGTTCGAGCACATGACCGCGGGTGCGCGACCGGGGGCCGCCGCGGGCCCGCGGAACGATGCAGAACGCGCAGCCGTGGCGGCAACCCTCCTGGATTTTTACGGTGGGGCGGGTACGCCGGCGCTCCCCGAATCGGATAGCGGTGAAGTCGCGCCCGCGGTCACCGGCTGAATGGGAGTCGGCGATGGCGGCGGCAACCTCGCGCGGGGGCGCCCGGCCCATGACGCGGGCACCGGGAAAGTGCACGCGGATCGCCTCCGGGGCGACCGCGGCGTAGCAGCCGGTTACCACCAGTTCGGCCTCGGGACTGCGCCGCAACGCGCGGCCGATCGACTGGCGCGATTTGCGATCGGCGACATGGGTGACGGTGCAGGTGTTGACTATGACCACGTCGGACGGAGCGCCGAAATCGACCAGGTCCATGCCGGCCTCCTCCAGGAGCCGCACGATTTCGTCGCTGTCGGCCTGGTTGACCCGGCAGCCGAGCGTCTTGAGCGAAAACGTGGGCGCCGGACGACCCACTCAAACGCCTTCCGGCCCGGAACAGCCCGGGCGTCGGCACAGCATGGTGGCCCACTCTTCATCGAGCGCGGTCTCACGGCGGGTCCAGCCGGCGGCGTCCAAGGATTCGGAAAGTCCCGCTATCCGCGGACGATAGATTCCCGAAAGCAGCAGCGGCCCCGCGGCGACCACTGAATACGCCCCGAGCAATCGCTGGTGGGCGTCGGCGGTGATGTTGGCGACCACGACATCGAAATCATCTCGACCCTCGGTCCAGCCGGGGCCCAGGTCGCCCGGTTCGACCCTGACGCTTGGCCCGCAGCGGTTGCGGCGCGCGTTCCGGCGGGCCAGCGCCACGGCTTCCCGATCCAGGTCAATCGCGGTAACCGCGGCGGCCCCCAGACGGGCCGCAGCAATCGCCAGGACGCCGGTCCCGGTACCAACGTCCAGCACCGTCCGCCCGGTCAGATCGAGCCCTTGCAGCGTCCGCAGCGCGCCGCGGGTCGAGGGGTGCAGGCCCGAGCCGAATGCGCCCGCCGCATCGATCCGCAGCACGCTTTCCGGAGCGGTCCCGGCCGGCACCTCTGCGTCGATCGGAACTAGCACCAGCGAACCGACCTCGATCGGTCGCTGGTAGCGCCGTTCGCGGGCGCGCCACTCTCGGCGGCCGGTTACCGTCTGGCGGACCGCGCGCAGGGACGGGACGTCGAGACCGGCCGCCATCCGCAGGTCGCTGAGCAGGGCGCTGGCCGCCGCCTGGGACCGGCCGGATTCCGGGAACCAGGCGGTAACCCGGCAGGAACCGGTCGGAACGCTCTCGTCCGGCGGGTCTTTGGCGAATTCCTCCTCGACCGCCACCGCGCGGCCGGCGCGGCGTTGCATTAGCAGGCGCACGTCTTCAGCCAGCGCCGCCGGCACGGTGACCTGGATCTGCCGCCAGGAGTCCCTCACGTGAGCGCCTGGCGCAACCGTTCGGCCAGGCCCGGTGGTGGATCCTCCTCCTCGGCCAGCTGCTCGAAAAGGGCGCGTTGCTGTTTCGTCAACTTGCGCGGAATGGTCACCCGGGCCACCACGAAATGGTCGCCACGGCGCTGATCTCGCGGACTGGGCGCGCCGCGCCCCGCAAGCCGGACCGCTTCACCGGGCTGGGTGCCGGCTGCGAATTCGACCGTTTGCGGTCCGTCGACGGTCTCCACTTCGAGCTCCACGCCCAGGACCGCCTCGCTGACGCTCAGTTCGATCTCGGATTGCAGGTCGCGTCCCTGGCGGGCAATGCTTGGATGCGGCTCGACCGCGACAACCAAATACAGGTCCCCTGGCGGGCCGCCGTTGATTCCGCTGTCGCCCTGGCCCGAAATGCGGATTTCGGTCCCGTTGTCTACCCCGCCCGGGATGTCCACCTCAAGCTGCCGTTCCCGGTTCACCAGGCCCGCGCCTCGGCAGCCGTCGCAGCCGCGCTCGGCGATCCGCCCGGCGCCGCCGCAGTGCCGGCAGCCGGTAATGTTCACGAACTGCCCCAGGATCGAACGGGTCGCTGTGCGGACCTCGCCGGTCCCCCCGCACTGCCCGCAGTCGACCATCTTGCTGCCCGGGTCGAGGCCGTTGCCCCCGCAGTCGTCGCATAGCTCCTGGCGATTGACGGCGACCCCCAGCTTCAGGCCGTGCACGGCGCTGACGAAGTCGAGCTGGATCCGCTGTTGTAGATCGCGACCGCGTTGCGGGGAATCGGCGCGCCGCCCGCCGCGGCCGAAGAACACGTCGAAGATGTCGCCGAATCCGGGAATGTCGACCCCGCCAAAACCGGCTCCCGGACCACTCTGCAGCCCGCGCCAACCGAACTGGTCGAAGCGCTGCCGTTTCTCGGGATCCTTGAGCACGTCGTAGGCTGCCTGGATCTCCTTGAACCGGTCGGCCGCGTCCGGCTCGCGGCTCACGTCCGGATGGTGTTGCCGGGCCATCGCCCGGTAGGCCCGCGAGATGTCCTTCGCCCCGGCGTCGCGGGCTATGCCCAGCACTTCGTAGGGGTCGCGGCGGTCGGTGGCCATCAGCCGTCGTCGCCGCCGGAATCGATGTCGGGTTCGCCCGCTTCGGGTTCGGGTTCGTCGGCGTCCGTTTCCTGGCGTCCGACTCTGACCAGCGCCGGCCGGACTACCCGATCGCCCAGCCGATAGCCCGGCTGGTGAACGACTATCACGCGGTCTGGTTCGGTGCTGCCGTCGGTATCTACCGCCTGGTGGAAGTTGGGGTCGAACGCCTGCCCGACTCCGGCGACTGCCTCGATCCCATGCGAGGCCAGCAAGGCCTGGAAATGCTGCCGGGTAAAGAAAAGTCCCTCGATGAACGTGAACCCGGTCAGCTCGCCGGGGACCGCCGTGAGGGCGCGGTCCAGATGGTCCAGAGCCGAAAGCAGCTCGCGGGCGAATTCGATAACCGCGAACTGCCGCGCGTCGGCAACTTCCTGACCAGAACGCCGCTTGAGGTTGGCCAGGTCGGCCTGCGCCCGGGTTAATCGGTTGAGCAGGTCGTCGATCCGCTCCGACTGATCTTGGTCGGTCCCCACCGGGGGAGCTGCCGGCGGCGTCTCCGCCGGCGGTTCACCGCCTGTCGATTCGGTCGCCAATTTACATCCAGCTCCTAGCGCTGTTGAAGTTCCCGGGCCGCAGTTCCGGAGACGGCCGGTTGCAGCATTGCGATCCCGCCGACTATACAAATTTGATGCAGGCCTATCGGATCCGGCCGGATTCACCCGATCAAGAATGCCGATCCTGAAGCGCCCAGCACGATCAGCCCGCCGCCGGTCAGTGCCAGTGAGCGCGGGGCGGCCAATATCGGGTCCAGCAGGGCCTCTTCGGTACCTGAAGAATCAATCAGGGTCTGAATGCCCTGGGAGCTGATCCGGTCCAGGCGGCCGGCGGCCTCGCCGGCCACGTACACGGACCCGTTCTGCGCCGCAGCAAGCATCCCCGGGTCCGGCAACTCGGCGGCCAGGACCGCGATCGCATCGGCGCCGGGCCGGATCGCCAGGATTCGGCCGCTGCCGTTCTCGGCGATCAACAGCGATCCGTCGGCGGTTACAGCCAGGCCGGCCGGATCGCTCAGGGGGGTCCCGCGCGGCGCGGCGCCCTCCGCCGCTTCCCCGGTCTGCCCATTCCCCGCCACGGGTTCGAGCAGACCGTCGGTGGTCAGGCGCATGACCCGGTCGGTGCCCGAATCGGCCAGGTAGATGCTGCCGTCGGCGGCCATTGCCATCGCCACCACGTCCAACAGGCTCACGTCCAGGGCGGCACCGCCGGAGCCGGGGTCGCCGGGCCGTCCGTTCCCGGCCACGGTTTCGATCACCCCGCAACCGTCGATTCGACGGATTCGGAAATTGCCGGCATCGAAGAAAAACACATTTCCGACCCCGTCGGCCAGAACCGTTTTGGGGGCCGCGAGCAACGCGAACCGGGCCAGGCCGCCGTCGCCGCGAAATGCGGCCAGTCCCGAACCGGCGATCGTCTCGACCCTGCCGGAGGAGATCTTGCGCAGTCGGTTGTTGCCGGTATCGGCCACGAATATCTCGTTGCCGCCGACCGCGATCGAATCCGGGCCGGCAAACTGGGCCGCGGCGGCCGGCCCGTCGTCACCGGAGAAGCCGAATCCCGACCGCCCGAAAAGCTGGGTGGCTGCGAATTCGGATGCTGACAAGTCCTGCGGCAGGGCGCCGGGCCGCGGTTCGAGCCGGCAGCCAGTCTCCGAACCGGCATCGCCGAATCCGGCCAGCCGGAAGATCTTGCCGGAGAGCTGGGCCAACAGGTAGATCGACCCGTCCGGACCGAGCTGGAAATCAATCGGCCGCGGCAACACCGCTTCGCGTGCCGGCACTCCCGCCTGGGCGTTACCGGCGGTACCCAGCCCGGCATAGGTAAATATCGTCCCGGCCGCGGATACGACGCGAATCGCCGCGTTATTCCAGTCGGCCACGTAAAGATTGCCGGCCGCGTCGATATCCAGACCGGCGGGCGCATCGAGCTGTGCCGCTGCGGCCGGCCCGCCGTCGCCACTACGCCCCGGAATCCCGGTGCCGGCGACTGTCGAAACGACCCCGTCCGGACCGATCCTGCGCACCACGTGCCCCTCGCTTTCGCTCAGGTACATGACCCCCTCGGACGAGATCGCCAGGTCGGCGGGGCCGTCGATCCGGGCGCGGTCGGCGGGTCCGCCGTCTCCGCCGGTCGCCGGCTCGCCGGTGCCGGCGAAGGTAGTCACCGCCCCGCTTGCATCAATTCGCCGGATGCGGTTGTTGCCTCGGTCGGCGACGTACAGAACTCCGCTCCCGTCCAGGGCGAGCCCGGAAATCGAGTTGAAGCGGGCCTGCCCGACGGCCTCGGGGTCGTCCGCCGATCCGGGATCGCTGGAACCGGCCAGCAGGGAGATCGTTCCGTCGGGGGCGATGCGCCGGATCAGGGTGCTGGAGGCGATGTATATGCCGAAGCGCGAATCGGCGACGATCGGGCCGGGGTCCCGCAGCCCGGCCAACAGGGCCGGTCCGCCGTCGCCCGAATCGGACCTGGTTCCGTTGCCGGCGATTCGTTCGATCCGACCGTCGATCGCGATCTGGATGACCTGGTTGTTGGACCGATCGGTCACGAATACGTTGCCCGCCCGGTCAACTGCCAGCCCGGCCAGGGCCGGCGGAACCCCCACTCCAGCCTCATCCCGAAAAGCCGGTGCGAATTCGGCCACCTGCTCAAAAACCGGGTTGATCGGCGCCGGGGCGTAGCCCGCCCGCGCGGCCGGTACGGCGCCGGGATTCCAGACTATTTCAAGTTCAGCTGAAGGGTCGGCCGGGCTCGGCGCCGGGGCAAGCGCGGGTCTTTGTTCGCACCCGGCCGCCAAGGCACCCGCGAGCAAGAGTGCGACGGCACCCAGCGCCGTTCGCACCGCCCGGTTCAATCCCCGTCGGAGTCGGCGTCGGTCGGATCGAGCAATTCTTCTTCGGCGACCAGACGCCCGCCCTCCACTTTCGAATCAACCATTCGACGGCGCGAGTCAAACTGCAGCCAGACTTGGGCGGGGCGGAACGTTTGCTCGCCCATGACCTGCTTGGTGCAGGTGTAGTGAGTCGGGCTGTCGTGACTCGACCCCGGCGCAAATTCCTGCGTCAAATCGTTGTTCAGATCAACCCGCAGAGTAACGATTTCCTGAGTGCGGTCCATCTCTACGTATATGTAGAGGGCATCGTCGCGCGGTTGATTTCCGAAGAATCCCAAACCGGTTCCATCCTTGGCCGGGCCGTCGCGGCCGGCATCGGAACGGCAATTGCCGCCTAACATTAATTTTTATTAAACGCGACATCCGTACCATGGCCACCGTCCACGCAGGCCGGCCGCCGGCCCCCCCGACGCCCGGCGTCGGCCGGCACCGCTTCTACATCTGGACCTCCGGCTGCCAGATGAACAAAGACGATTCCGAGCGGATCGCGCGCGCCTTGGTCGCCGCCGGGCACGTGCCCGTTTCTCATCCCGACCGGGCATCGTTTGTGATCCTCAATGGCTGCAGCGTGCGCGACAACTCCGACCGCAAGACCTTCGGACGGATCGGCGCGCTGGGCGCGCGCAAACGGCGCGAACCGTTCTTGCAGGTGGCGCTGACCGGTTGCACAGTCCGGGCCACGGCGGCGGAGCTGGCGCCCCACCGTCCGAAATTGGACCTGATCTTCGACAACTCGCGCGTCGAGGAACTCCTGGACCACATGGCCAGCCAGCCGGGACCGGTGGTGGACGACTGGGAGGACTTCTCGCCCCAGGACCTGCCCGGGTTCGGCAGCCCCACCCGCTACGTGACCGTCATCTACGGGTGCTCCAAGCGCTGCACGTTCTGCATAGTGCCGTTCCGGCGCGGGGGTGAGCGCAGCCGCCCCCCGGAAGAAATCGAAGACGAAATGCGGACCAAGGCCGCCGAGGGCGCTGTCGAAATAACGCTGCTGGGGCAGATCGTTAACCGGTACGGCCGCGACCGCGCCGACGGCCCGGACCTGGCCGGTCTGCTGCGGCGCCTGGACCGGCAGGCCATCGTGCCTAGGCTCAGGTTCCTGACCGCCCATCCGCGCCACTTCGACCGCTCCCTGGCCGAGGCGATGGCCGAGTGTCAAACGGTCCTGGAGGAGATCAACTTGCCGGTGCAATCGGGCAATGACGAAGTGCTGCGCCGCATGGGCCGCGGCTACAACCGAGCCTGGTACCTGGACATGATCGCGATGCTGCGTGACACCGTGCCCGGCGTGGCGATCTCGACCGACGTGATCGTCGGCTTTCCGGGCGAGACCGAGGACCAGTTCCGATCGACCCTGGAGCTAATGGAAGAGGTCCGATTCGACGTGGTCCACATAGCCGCGTTTTCGCCCCGGATCGGAACCGTCGCGGACCGCTGGGGCGACGACATCGATCCGGCGGTGAAGCTGGAGCGGCTGCACCGCTGCGAGAGCTTGCAGAAAGACCTGGCCGAATCGATCAATGCCGATCTGGTGGGAAGCAGGCAGCAGGTTTTGATCGAGCAATTGCAGCCCGCCCGGGCGGCCGGTGGCGGACCCCGCTGGATGGGTCGAACGCGAACCAACAAACTGGTCTTTGCGCCGGGCAAAGCCCCGCTGGCGCCGAGCCAGATCGTGGACATGGATATCACTGACGCAACCGCCTGGTCGCTGCGGGGGGCACCGGTCACCGCCGTCTAACGCCGATGGCAGGGTCCAGACTCGGCCGTCGCCGCGCGCTGCTGGCGGGCGGCGCGATTGTCCTGGCGGCCTGTGGGCCCGATCCGGCCGCGGCCCCGCCGCTGCAGCTGGTGCGACCTTACTGGCGGCCGGCGCTGCAGGGCGCCGCCGACGCCATCGAGGTGACCCGGCAAATGGAATCCAACACCCAGTCATTCGCAGCGGGGTTGATTTCACTGCGCCAGTACGCGCTGGCGCTGGGCCGGTACGGACCCGAAATCGGCGACATCGGCCGCTCCCTGGCACAGCTTGAACCACCGGGCGACGCGCGCGACGCGCACCAAAGCCTGCTCGAATCGGCCGATGCCCTGACCCTTGCCGCCGCCAACATGAACGACTATCTGCGGGATGAGGATCTTCGCCAGGTGGTCGTGGCGGTCGACGGCCTCAAACGGGCTCGCGCCGCGCTGGGCAGTTTCGTCGCGGCCATCGACGATCCCGGCTCCCGGGCCGCAATGGAACAGCAGCTGCATGTGCTCGGCGAGATCGAGTTCAGGCCCAACACGGTCAACCGGTTCGCCGTGCTGGTCGGGGAGTTCGGATCGGCGGTGGAGGCCGGCGCGCGGCTGGGGCGCTACGACCCGGATGCCGAACTTTCCTCGCGATACCGGGGCTGGGCCGAGGTCGGGCGCTTCGCCGGCGCCGCGGAGGCGCTGCAATCGGCGGCGGTGTGGGACGGGCGCGGGTTCAAAGTACGGGTAGAGCCAACGCCCGATATCCGCATCGACGTATCAATCGCCAGCCCGGCCCTTTCGCACCGCGACTGGCGGGAATTGATCTGGTTCCATGACCTGGAGTTCGATCCGATCGCAGTCGCGGTCGCGGGCGACGCTACGGCGGTGGCGACGATCTCGCGAACCGGCCAGGTCGCATCCGTCGGAAACGGCGGGGCGCGGCTCTGGGATCGGGATCTGAACTTCCCGGCCGACGGGGTTGCGGTCAATCGCGACGGCTCGCTTACGGCCGGTTTCGGGTTCTTCGTGGCGCCACTCGACCGTCAGGGCGAACCGGTGTGGCCGCACGTGAAAGATCAATCCGACAATCAGTTGATCGAGCAGATTGAATTTGCGGCCGACAGCCTGCTGATGGCCCGCTCGGCCAACAATCGCGGCGAGGGCGGGGCGTTCATTCACCGCGCCGATGGCCGCAAATGGCGCCTGGACGCCGGCCCCCACAGCAGCGGAATCGGTTCCGCACGACTCAGTTTGGACGGCAGTCTGCTGGCGATTGCCACGGGCGGCGAGTCCCTGGTCCCGGCGGTGTCTTTCTACGACCTGCGCGACGAGGTCACGTTCCTGCGTAACAGCTTCACCACCGACGTCCCGATAAGCGGTCTGGCCCTGAGCGGCGACGGCAGCCGGATCGTGTTGGCGACCGCGCTTGCCCTTGAAATCCGGGCCACCGATGACGGTCGCCTGCTGCACCGGGTGCCGATGGAAATAATCAACATAGAACCCGATCCGCTCGGCCGGGTCGTGTACGTGACGACCCCTGCCGCTCTGAGCGCGATCGGCATGGACGGGCAGACGATCTGGCAGAACCTGGATCTTGCCCCGCGCCGGATCGCGGCTTCGAACAATTACCTCGCAACGGTCACCGAGGCTTCCACCATCAGCGTCCTGACCGCCACCGGCGAGCATCTCGGCGACGCGACGACGCTGGCACCGGTACGGGCAATCGCCCTGGCCGCGGATGTGGATATCCTTATCGCGGCCAGCGCCGAACAACGCCTGCAAGCCTGGCAGCTGCCGGGAGCGGCGCTGGTGCCCCGCATCGGGTGACGCCAAAAGCACGCAGGGTTCGAGTCCCAATCGATCTCCCGGCCGCGGGCCGCGCCGTGGCGCACACGAGGAAAACCAAGTCATGAACATCGCCCCGCTGAAACCATCCGACGAATCGGCAGCGCTAGCGCTGATGAGCGCCTGCTTTGCCGAAGAGCCGATCGAATACTTCCGCAGCTACCACCGCCTGCTGCCGTCCGGCCGACCGGACGTGCAGCTGGCCGCCAAGGTCGACGATCGCCTTGTCGGCTACATCGAATGCCAGTGGGTGGAGCACTACTTCGGCGACCGGACGTTGCCGGTGGCCAACATCGGTGCGCTTTGCACGCACCCGGAATTCCGCCGGCGCGGCATCGCCCGCGGTCTGCTAAAGGCGGCCTTGCAGCGGGTCGACGCCGACCGGCATCCGCTCACCGGGCTGCACGCCGCCATACCGGAGCCGTACCGCGAGCACGGTTTCTGGCCGGTTCCGCACACCGAATTCGTGGCCGAGGTTCCAGACTCCCCGCCGGTCCCGGACCGCGGAACGCTTTTTGAGCCGGTGGCCGATGACGATCTGGATGAACTTTTCGACCTTTACCGGCACGAGAACCGCCAACTGCTGGGTCCCCTGGTCCGCACGCGCCGCTATTTCAACGGTCAGCACGAATGGATGTCGGTATTGCCCCGCGAAGTTGCCTGGGAGACCATGCGGCAGATCGGTCGGTCGGTCGGATATCTGCGATACCGGCGCGAATCCGGATCCCTGAAGGTGCTCGAGGTCGTGGCCAGCGGCCGCGGTCGCGGGCGCGGCCGCGCCGCCCCCCGGGGGCCCCGGGGCCCCGCCGGCCGGGCGGGGGCGGGGAGGGGGCGGGGGGGGCCCCAGGGCGCGGGGGGGGGGGGCGCCGGGGGGGGGGG
>VXNJ01000005.1 GCA_009840625.1 Chloroflexota bacterium
CACCGGCGCTGGCTGGATGGGGGTCGGCGCCGGGGTCGCGGGGGCCGGCGGGGCATCCGGAGCCGAATCGACAGCGCAGGCGGCCAGCATGACCGCCGCCAGCGCGATCGCGACCATCCTGCGCGAAGCCAGAGCTGGATTGGATGCCCGGCGGCCGGCCCCTGGCCGTCCGGGTCGAAACGGGGCCGGAACGGCGAAGCGGCAGGCTCCGTCCCGGACTGGCGGATTAGGGAGACTTGCCACTGCCGGTCAGAACGCGGTTTCCGGTCGCAGCCGTCAGCCTACCGCCGGGTCGCCGGGCAGCCCTTCCCGCCGGTCTCCCAGGGGATCGCGCTCGACCGCGAGCGAGTAGGCGAAAAACAGCCAGAAGAATGCGGCCAGCTCGGGACGGAAGTAGAAGTTGTCCAACAGCCCGTGGACAACCCCGGCCGCCATGGCGGCCAAGATGCCGGCATCGGCCCAGAAAAGGGCGCCGCTGCGGGCGGTCAATCCGCGCGCGATCACGCTAACCGATCGGGTCAGCAGCAACGCCAGCGCGGCGACCCCAGCCACCCCCAGCGATAGCCAGGCGTCCAGCAGCAGATTGTGCGGATGGGACAGGTTGGGCTCGCGCCACATTTGCGGATCCAGGTAATCGGGCAGACGGTAAAGGAAGTTGTCCGGTCCCACCCCCAGCCAAAGGTTGTCACCAGCCATCAGCGCCGCCGACCCCCAAAGCCGCAGCCGCACGTCCAGGGTGTCAGCGCCGAATCCGGCCAATGCCGAAATCACCAATCCAATCCCTACCGCAAGGCCGACCAGCGGCGCCAGCCAGCGGCCCAGAAACGGACGCGCCGCGCCCCAGGCGAGCTGGGCCAGGGCCGCCGCTCCCACCGCTCCGGCCAGCCAGCCGCCGCGCGACAGGGTAGCCAGCAGCGCGGCCGCGATCGCCAGCAGCAGCGCCGACAACCCGATTCGCCGGTTCACCCCGGCTGCGGCAAGGGCGAGGGCCAGGGCCAGCGGCAGTCCTCTTTCGAGCACCAGCGCCAAGCCGTTCGGCGAGCCCCAAGGCCCGCGCAGGCGGGCCAACTGACCGTCGGCGAAGAATTCGATTCCGCCCGAGAGCAGCGCCAGCACCGCGGCGATGCCGGCGGCCCCGGCAACCGCGCCGGCCAGCAGCAACCGGCGGCGGCCGGCCAGGTAGGTGGCGATCAGGCAGCCGAGCCACAGGGGCTCCAGCACCAGCAGACGCAGGCCGCGGACGGCCACCTTGGGGTAATCGGCCGCCGCGGTTGCGGCCAAGGCGGCACCCAAGAAAAGCAGCAAGAGAGGCAGGTGCCGACTCGCGATTCCGAACTCGACGCGGCCGAGCAGGGTCGCCCGCACCCCCCAGGCCCCGGTCAATGCGGCCAACCCCAGTTCGCCGGGGTTCAGGTGCAGCGGACCCAGCGGGACGGCGACCGGCGCCAGCAGCCAGCCGGCAACGGTCACTGTCGCCAGCGCCGCCGGCGCCGCCGTGCCCAGCAACCCCAGCGCCGCCAGACTGGCAAGACGAATCCAGAACCAGGGATCCCCCGGCCCCGCGGCGGGAATCGTTGCCACGAGGGTCAACAGAACCGCGGCCAGCAACAGGGCGGGGGCATCGGCGATTTGCACCCGTTCGATGACCGGGCGCCAGCGCCAGCGCCCGGACCACCAGTTCAGCAGCGACCCGAGTGCGAGCGCCGCTCCGGCGGCGGCAGCGGCGGTGCCGAGCCAGATCGGCCAGCGCGGCGCAGGTTCGCCGGCGATGGCAGCCCGGATCATTACCAGCTCGCCGGCCGAATCGGGCGCGCGGGCTCCGACTACTTCCAGGGTCATGCGGTGCAGGCCCGACGGGAGACCGGACGCCAGCGGCACGGCCGCGAATCCACTCTCGGTTGCATAAAGATCGAGTCGCGCGACCCCGCCGGCGGACTTAGGCACCAGATCGGCACGCGCGTCGGACCCGTCAATCCAGATCCGAGCCATTCCGCTGCCGGGACCCTCGAGGATCTCCAGGTCGATCGCGCTGCCCCGGAATTCGAGTTCGGCGCGGGCTCCGGGCTGGCCGCTGAACAACACCCGATCGAATCCGAGCTGGCCCGCCTCCCAGGGCCCGGACAGCTCCCACCCGGGACCATCGACCGGCAGCCGGTAGACGTTGGCGCTGCGGGGTTCCCCGCGGTCATCCCAGTAGAAGAGATAGGAAAACGCGCTGATTAACGCGGCCAGGCCCAGGAGGGCCAGCAGAATCGTCCGGGCCCCGGCCGAAGGGCCGCCAAGCGCGCGCTGGCCGGGCTTCAGGAACCTAGCTGGCTGGCGAGAAACTCAAGGCTTTCGCCGGCCGCGATGGCCGGATCGAGCGGCGAATAGTCCTGCTCGACCACCAGCCAGCCGCGGTAGTCGGATTCGGACAGCAGCGCTACAACCTCGCCGATCGCGCATTCACCCTGACCCAGCGGGGTGAACACGCCGTCGAGACTTGCCTCGCGAAAGCTGAGGCCGGCGTCGACGGAATCTTCCAGGACCTGGGCGTCGACGTCTTTGAGGTGAACGTAGGCGATCCGCTCGAGGTTTGTTTCGAAAAAGGCCAGCGGGTCGATTCCACCGTAAAGCAGCTGCCCGGTGTCGGGGGCCAGCGCCACGGTCTCGGGGTCGGTGCGGTCAATCAGGGCGTCGCACTCCTCCTGAGTCTCCACGAACGTTCCGGCGTGGTTGTGGAAGCCCAGCCGAAGGCCGAATTCCTCGGCCAGGAACTCGCCCGCCAGCGACAGGCCCTCCCCCAGGTAACCCCACTGCCAGTCGGTGAGGCCGTCGGCGCGGCCTTCGGGGAAATGGCCGGCGGTGGCAAAGCGGTGCGGCGATCCGGTCTGGGCGGCGACTATGAATCCGGCACCGCAGTCGGCGTAGCGCTCGGCCACCGCGCGCAGCGCGTCGAACTCCCGCTGCCGCCAGTCTGGATCGAACCAGTTGGCGGCAAAGTATCCGCCGGTCAGTTCGAGTTCGGTATCGGCCAGCAGACTGGCCATCGCGCGCGGTTGGTCGAAGAACTCGCGCATCCCCTCGATGCCGGCGTAGCCCAGCTCGGCTACGATTTCCGCAATCTCGGCGTACGGGGCCGAGCGCGGCCAAAGCGACGGGTTTATGCCGATTCGCACGCCCGCGTCCGGCGTCGGCCTAGATGAACGCCGGCAGGATGAGCCCGATCACCATAGCCGCAGCCACCGCGATGCTGATGACGTACCAGATCACCCTGACGTTCAGGACCCGACGCCGCAGGCGCCGCAGGCGCAGGAAGCGCGGACGCTGGTCGTGGAGTTGTTTTGATGCCATGAATTCTTCCTAACCTGGCTGACGCTGCGGCGATCCCTGGTAGCCGCCCGATTCGGCCGCGGCCACCGGCCCGCGCCCGCGGCCGGCAATGGTGAGCAGGATGAAGCCGCAGCCGCCGGCCAGCAGCGAGCCGCCCAGAATCCCCACCTTGGCCATGTCCAGCAGCTGCGCGTCGGCAAACGCCAGCTGGGCGATGAAAAGCGACATCGTGAACCCGATTCCGGCCAGCAGCCCGATCCCGGCGAACTGGGTCCAGCTGACTCCGTAGGGGGCCGTCGCAAGCCCGCTGCGGATCGCCAGGAACGAGCCCAGCAGGACCCCGGCCGGTTTGCCGACGAACAACCCCAGGACGATCCCCAGCGGGATTCCGGCCAGGGCCATATCGGGCGAGAGCGTAAGGGCCACGCCGGCGTTGGCGAACGCAAAGACCGGAACGATGAAGAAAGTGCTCCAGGGATGCAGCGCCGACTCCAGTTTCTGCAGCGGGGGCTGCGATTCGCCGACCACCCGGACTATCGCGTTAAGCGACGCCTGCTGATCGCGGCTGGTCATGACCGTTCGGCCCATCTCGGTTTCGCGCTCGAACACGCCCAGCGCCTCGCGGGCGCCGGCCAGGAAGCTGTCCGGGCCGATCCGGACGCTGGACGGGATCGTCATCGCCGCCAGCACGCCGGCGACGGTGGCGTGGACGCCGGAAAGCTCTACCGCGTACCACATCGGAACTGCCAGCAGGAGATAGGCCATTCCCGATCGCACGTTCAGGAACCAGAGCACCCACATGCCGAACCAGAGCAACGCCGCCCAGCCCAGCGCCGCGATGTTGATGTCGCCGGTGTAGAAGATCGCGATCACCAGCACCGCGCCCAGGTCATCCACGATCGCTACCGCGACCAGGAAAACCTTCAAGGCGGCCGGGACTCGCCGTCCCAGCAACGCCAACACGCCGATGGCGAAGGCGATGTCGGTCGCCATGGGAATCCCCCAGCCCGACGAACCCACCCCGGTGGCGTTGAAACCGGCGTAGATCGAGGCCGGGATCAGCATTCCGCCGATTGCCGCCACGATCGGCAGCATTGCCCGCTTGGGACTGCGGAGCTCGCCGGTTGTAAATTCCCGCTTGAGCTCCAGGCCGACGACGAAAAAGAAGATCGCCATCAGGGCGTCGTTCACCCAGAAATGCAGGTCCTCTTTGAGGGCGAAGTCGCCGAAGGAGAACCCGATCTTTAGATGGAGGAGATCGAAATAGGCCTCCGACCACTGTGAATTTGCCCAGACCAGCGCCAGGACCGCCACCAGCACCAGAACAATGCCGCCCGAGGCCTCCAGGTGGGCGAATCTTTGAACCGAACCCGCGACCCGCTCAATCGCCCCGGTCTGCGACATCGGGTGCACCGCGGCAAACCTTCGTAGCCACCTCACGGCGAACCCTCCCGCGCGGCGCGCGGTCGCGCCGGCAGAGCAGCAGCAGGGGTGGAGTGGGCGGGCATGTGTGGCAATTTTCGCCGACGCGGTTTTCCCCGCCATAATTTCAGGCGCGCCCACGCTTCCGTGAACGCATCCTGAAAGGCCCGTTCGAAAGCATGCCGACAGCGGTACCCGAGACCCGATTCGGGCCGCGCAAGCCGCCCTGGCTGAAAGTCCGGCTACCGCTGCCCTCGCAGAGCGAACCGCTGCTCAAGACGGTTCGCCGCTACGGACTGGAAACGGTCTGCCGCGAGGCCCGCTGCCCTAACGCGATGGACTGCCACGCCCGCGGCACGGCCACGTTCATGATCCTGGGCGCCATCTGCACCCGCGCCTGCCGGTTCTGTGCGGTCACCTCCGGGCGACCCGAACCGGTCGATCCGCTGGAGCCGGCCCGACTGGCCCTTGCGGTCCGCGAACTGGATCTGAAGCACTGCGTGATCACCTCGGTCGACCGCGACGATTTGCCCGATTTCGGGGCCGGCCACTTCGCCGCCTGCATCCGGGCGGTCCGCAGGCAGTGCCCGGAAACGGCGATCGAGGTCCTGACCCCGGACTTCCAGGGCGACCCCGACTCGATCGCCACGGTTGTGGAGGCCGCCCCCGACGTCTACAACCACAACCTCGAGACCGTACCGCGGCTCGCGCCGCGGATCCGCCCCAAGGCCAAATACGAGCAATCGCTCGAGCTGCTGGCCCGGGTCAAGCGCCTTGACCCGGCGATGACCACCAAGTCCGGAATCATGGTCGGTCTGGGCGAACGCGACGACGAGGTCCGAGCGGTCATGGCCGACATGCGGCGCCACGACATCGACATCCTCACGATCGGCCAGTACTTGCGGCCATCGCCCAAACACGCCGCGGTTGAGCGGTACGTCCACCCGCGTGAATTTGCGGCCTGGTCACGACATGGCCGCGAACTCGGGTTTCGGCACGCGTTTTGCGGACCGCTGGTCCGCAGTTCCTTCCACGCCGGGGAGGTTTACGAGCAGGCCGCCGCCGCGCCGGCGTAGAAGGACATTCCCCGGTCTAGAACTCGAATTCGCGGACCGGGCGGGAGCCGGGACGGCCGATCTTTATCGGGTCCGGCGGGTCGAACGACTCGTCAGCGCCCCACGGCAACTCCGGGCTGCCGCCGGCAAGTTCGCCGACGCCCTTGAGTCCGGAGAGCTTTTCGGCCCCGGCGATCGCCTCGGCGTCGCCGCCGTAGTACTCGAACCAGGGCATGCCGGCCGCGGTGTATTCCTTGGCGGTCGGCGGCCGGGTGGGCGGGAGCTCGCCGGTCAATGCCATCCACTGGCCGGAATTTGCAATGCTTACGAAACACCGGCTGGAGTGGCGCTGGTCCCAGGCGTCGAGCCCGTAGGGGTCCTCGTAGATCTCCTGCCGCATCCTCCCGCCGGGCGCCAGCCCCATCTCCGCGTCACCGTACGCAGCCAGCGGCATCGCCAGACAATCAACCCGATGCTTGCTAGCCATTGCTTCGTAGCGATCGCGCTTCATCGGATAGGCGATTACCTGCAGGCCGCCGTGCTCGGCCAGGCCGGTTAGCTGTTCCTCGGCCGTGTAGCCCTTCCCCAACGGCATGGCGACGAATTGTCGGATCAGACCTTGCTCGACGCAGTAGCCGTCCAGCCAGGGCTGCTCCGGCACCACCACGTAGTCCTGCGGGTCTAGGTTCAGGTGATTGACCCACGCATCGCCGGAGACCGCGCAGACCTTGCCGGTGGCGATCTTCAGCGCGAACGGGTAGCCGCCCGGGGCATCGAAATTGATCCACATCGCCTCGGCCTGGTGCATGGGCATAAGTACTCCGCCGCGCCGCCGCCAGTGTTCCGGCAGCCGCGCCGCGTGATCGTCAAGGTGCTGCAGCGGGAAGCGCTCGAAACCCGGCGGCAGCGGGTATTCGCGCCCGTCGTCGGGGATCCGCAGAGTCCGGATGAGCTCCAGCGTGCACACCGCGTCCGGATGGACGTCTGGAAAGTCGAAACGCAATCGGTTCTTGTGCAGGGTGATCATGGATATTCCTTTTTCCACATCAATCGGTTACCAGTCGCCGTCGCGCACCTCGCGCACCACATGCAGAATCGCGTCGTCCGGCGCCGCCTTCAAGTCCCGCAGCAGCTGCGCAAACAGTTGCGGGCGGAGGCGAATGATCTCCTGCAGGTCGGCCGAAACCTTGCCCGCCAGGGCCAGGTAGACGTCCGGGTCTATACCCAGTTCACCGGCCAGGCGCAGGGTGGTCGCCTCCGATGGCGGAGAGACGTCGCCGCGTTCGATCTTGCTCAGGTAGGCGGGTTCGATCCCGATCCTCTGCGCCACCTGGCGGAGCGAGAACCGCCGGTCACCGGCGCGCAACTGTTCGCGTCGGTGGCGGGTTGTAGTGCCAAAGTGCGTCATGTGTCATACATAGTACACATTCGATGCCCCAATTTCAAGCCCGTGCATTTGCCCTCCCTTGGGACAAAGACCGGCTCACGGTCTCTCAACTCCTCCGCAAGGCCGGTTAAGTGGAAAGTTTCAGTTCCAATGCCGGGGCAGGATCGGTGGTCCCGAACCTAGCTGGTCGGCGATCCAGCCATCGATCGCCACTCCGTCAAGGTAGTTCGAATCGGCCGACTGGTAACTGCTCGCCGGGCCCGCAATCGCCGCGATCAGCGGTGCCAGGGCGCTCTCGTCGCGATCCGAGCCGGCCGGGCCGGACACGATCAGGGCCGGTGCCGACACCTGCGGGGCGAATCGCATTAGATCGAAATTGGCCAGGGTCAGCTCAACGCTGGCGCGGCGGCCCGGGAAGCGCCGCAGGTAGTCGTTGTACTCCTCGAGCGGATAGGCGCGGGTCCGAGCGGATCGCCCGAGGGGATCGAAGAACAGCTCGGGGCTGCAGACCAGGCAGGTGGCCATTCCGGTCAGCGCCACGGACTGCAAGGCCAGGTCGTTCCCGACCGTCACCAGGCGGTCGGGGTCGACTTCGGGCCGCCCGGACAGGAACTGGAGCCCGCGCGCGGCGTCGGCGACAACGTCGCGGAAGAGGTAACGTTCGGGGCTCTCGATCCCGCGGGTCAGCAGGCCGGGAAACATCACCGCGAGCGGGCTGTCGGCGGTGCGCTGGCCGCGGTGGGCCAGCGAAAAAGTCACGAAGCGCGACCGCACCTCGTTGGCCGTGCCCTGGGGAATAATCTCCTGGACGCTGCCGTAGGGAGGGGTCCAGTAGATCGTGGGAAAGGGGCCCTCGCCCCTGGGGACGCTCAGGTAACCGAACAGTCGGTAGGGCCCGACGCCGGTCAGGCGTACCCCGAAGAGGCGCGCGAATTCGGTTTCGCGCAAGGGGATTTCAAACGACTCCGGCGCGGCCGGAGTTTCGGCAAGCCGGCCCATTACCGAGTCCCAGTAGGGCTCGAACCCTACGGCGGGTTCGGTCATCGCCGAGCTTCCGGTTCGAGGCGCTCGGCCAGGAATTGGGCCGCAATCTGATCGTGTTCGTGACGGCCGGCGCTGTGGCCCTGATCGGGGTAGGCGTAAAGCCGTTTATCGGAAGCGGCGATGTCGCGAAAGACCGCATAACCGGTCTCGGGCGGGCAGACGTTGTCGCGGAGCCCGATATTCATGATCAACGGGCAGGTGATCGACGGCGCAAAGTTCAGGCAGTCAAAGTAGGCGAGCGTCCGCTCGACCCGCCGCCGGCGCTGCGGATACAGCCGCAGGTAGTCGGAAATCTCGCGGTACGGATAGCTGCTGGTCAGTTCGGTCGCGTCAAGCATGCCAACCAGGAACGGGGCCCCTACCGAGGCGGCCCGGACCTGGGGCCGGCGGGCCGCGGTGCAAAGCGCGAGCGCCCCGCCCTGGCTGGACCCGGCAACGCCCAGGCGCCCTTCATCCACTTCCGGCCGGGCGCTGAGGAAGTCGATGCCGCGCCAGGCGTCGACGTAAAAGCCGCGGTACGAATAGGTATTGCGGTCGACAATTCCATGGGTAAGCAGGCCCGGATATCCGGGGTCGAACTGGGACCGCGCGCGGAGCTTGCCGCGCGGGGCAACGGCCAGCGCCGCGTAACCAAGACGCGCCCATTCCTTGGGAACGGCCGGATCGCTTTTGTAGCCGGGCACCTTCAGCAAGCCCGGAAATGGCCCCTCGACGTTGGCCGGCAGGCAATACCAGGCCGCAACCCTGACCCGGTCGATGCTGGTGTAGAAGGCCTGGTAGACAGTGACCTCCGCGTCCGACCGCAGCCGGTCCCGCACCAGTTGCGGCGCCAGACCGATTTCGCGGGCCTGGGCCTCGACATCCCGCCAGAAACGGCCGAAGTCCGAAGGTCTTTCGGTGGAGCAGGCGTAGTCGGGGTCTACAAAGTGCGCCATGACCGCTGGCCTGCGACCCCTGGTTGCTGCCGGATTCGGGCCATTGTACGTGGACTCCCGGAGCGGTTCGCCCCCGCCGGGAATTCGGACTGATGGGCCGAATCTCCAGAATTAAGCTTGAATGCACGGGGTCGCCAGACCCCGCAGAGTGGAATCGGGCAAGCAGCAAAAGGCGATCCATGAGCGTAGAGAACGTCGACATGCTCGGGATGACGCCGAGCCTGCGCGGCCGCGATCGACGCGCCCTACCCGGACGCGAGACCGTCCTCGGGATGTACCAGCGGATGATGTTGATTCGGCGTTTCGAGGAAGTCGCCGAGGACATGTTTCGGCAGGCGCGTATGCGCGGCGCGTTGCACTTCTATATAGGTGAGGAAGCTTCCGGCGTCGGGGTCTGCGCGGCCCTGCGCGACAGCGACTTCATTACCTCCACGCACCGCGGCCACGGCCACTGCATAGCCAAGGGCGGCCAGGTCGACCGGATGATGGCCGAATTGTTCGGCCGCTCCACCGGCTATTGCGGGGGCAAGGGCGGGTCGATGCATATCGCCGACCTGGACATTGGGATCCTGGGTGCTAACGGGATCGTCGGCGCGGGCATCCCGATCGCCGCCGGGGCCGGACTGGGCTCCAAACTGCGCGGCGAGGACGCGGTGACGGTCTGCTTCTTCGGGGACGGCGCCGGACCGACCGGGGCCTTCCACGAGGGGGTCAACTTCGCCGCCGTACAGAAGCTTCCGGTCATATACGTCTGCGAGAACAACCAATACGGAATGGCCACCCGGGCCGACCAGGCCAACGCCGGCCCCAGCATCGCCGGGCGCGGCGATGCCTACGGAATCCCCGGCGTGGTAGTCGACGGCCAGGACGTGATCGCGGTCTACGAAGCGGCCTCCGAAGCGGTCGCGCGCGCCCGCGCCGGGGCCGGGCCGACCCTGATCGAGTCGTTCACCTATCGCTACAAGGGCCACACCGTGCACGACATGGCCGGGTACCGCTCGCGGGAAGAACTCGAGGAGTGGATGCAGCGCGATCCGATCTACCGCTTCCGCACCGAACTGACCGACTTTGCCGGCATTGCCGGCGAGGAGTTGGACGCAATCGACGCCGAGGTTGAGGCCGAGGTCGCGGCCGCGGTCGAATTCGCCGAGTCCAGCCCCTTCCCGGACGTTGCGGCGATCGAAGAAGACGTATACGCGAGCTGATAACCCATGGCCATTGCACAACCAACCGCTGTCGATGCTGGGGAATCCAGCGATCGCCAGATCTATTTCAATCAGGCCCTCAACGAGGCTCTCGACGAGGAGCTGGCCCGCGACGAGCGGGTGTTCGTGCTCGGCGAGGAGATCGGGGTCTGGGGCGGCGCCTACAAGGTGACCGCCGACCTGCTGGACAAGTACGGTCCCGAACGCATCGTCGACACCCCGATTTCCGAGGCCCTTATCGCGGGGGCGGCGGTCGGGGCGGCGATCACCGGTTCGCGGCCGGTGGCCGAGTTCATGTACCAGGACTTCATGGGCATCGCCATGGACCAGATCGTGAACCAGGCGGCCAAGAACCGCTACATGTTCGGCGGCAAGGCCACCCTGCCGATCGTTTACCGGGCCTCGACCGGGGCCGGCGTCGGCAACGCCGCCCAGCACACCCAGAGCCTTGAGGCCTGGTTCACCCACGTGCCCGGCCTGAAGGTCGTGTCCCCCTCGAATCCGTACGACGCCAAGGGGCTGCTCAAGTCGGCCATCCGCGACGACAACGTGGTCTGCTTCTTCGAGCACAAGGCCCTCTACGGCAGCCGCGGACCGGTCCCGACCGGCGAATACCTGGTCCCGCTCGGGCAGGCCAACGTCGTCCGCGGCGGCGATGCGGCGACCATCGTGACCTACTCGCGCCAGGTGAACTTCGCCTTGGAAGCCGCCGAGCAGCTGTCCGGCGAGGGTACCGAAGTCGAAGTCATCGACCTGCGCACCCTCTACCCGCTCGACGTGGAGGCCGTGCTGGCCTCGGTGCGCAAGACCAACCGCGCGATGGTTGTCCACGAAGCGGTCCGCTTCGGCGGATTCGGCGGCGAGCTCGCGGCCCAGATTGGCGAGCTCGCGTTCGACTACCTTGACGCGCCGGTCAAGCGGCTTGGCGCCAAGCACTCCCCGGTGCCGTTCTCGGAATCACTGGAGATGGGGTCCTTCCCCAGCGTCGCCGACATCGCGGCCGGCGTGCGCGACCTGCTGCGGGGAGTCTGATGGCAACGCCGATCCTGATGCCCCTGATGGGCATCACGATGGAAGAAGGCATCATCACCCGCTGGCTGGTCGACGAGGGGGCCAACGTCGCCAAGGGCGACGTGGTGTTGGAATTCGAGACTGACAAGATAAACGCCGAGGTCGAGGCCCCGGCCGACGGCATTCTGGCTGGCATCACCGCCGGCGCCGGCGAGGCGGTCAAGGTGCAGGGCGTTTGCGCTTGGGTGCTGGCCGACGGCGAGTCGGTTCCCGACGGGCAGCCCGGCGCGGCGGCCGCGGCTCCCCCACCGGAGCCGGAAGCCCCGCCGGAACCGCAATTCGCCGCACCGGCCGCGCCGCCGCGTCCCGGCGGCCGGGTGTTCGCATCTCCGCTGGCGCGCCGCCTGGCGCGCGAGGCCTCGCTCGAGCTAGCCGAGATTCGAGGCAGCGGGCCGAGCGGCCGGATCGTCGCTGACGACGTCCGCGCCCATCTGCGGGCCGCGCCTGCGCCTGCCGCGCCCGCGCCTCCCGCTCCGGCAACCCCGGCTCCGGTCCCTGTCGCCGTCCCGGCCGGCCTGCCCGGCCGCCGCCGCGTAATCGCCGAACGCATGATGGCCAGCCTCAGCCAGTCGGCTCAAGTGACGCTCAATTCGGAATGCGACGCCGGCGAATTCGTAGCCCTGCGCAGCAAGCTGGCCGGCCAGTACGAAGCCGAACTCGGGTTCCGCATCTCCTACAACGACCTGCTGGTTCGGATATGCGCCCGTGTGCTGGTCGAACAACCCAACATGCAGTCCCAGATCCGGGACGGTGAGCTCTTCGCGCCGGACCAGATCAACGTCGGCCTCGCGGTGGACGCCCCCGACGGGCTGGTCGTGCCGAACCTGAAAGACGTGGCCGGCACGCAGCTGTTGGACGTCGCGCGCGGCTACCGCGAATTATTCGAAGGCGCGCGCAACGGGACCCTGGGCCTGGACCAGGTCACCGGCGGGACGTTTACGATCACCAATCTGGGCGCGATCGGGGTCGACACCTTCACACCGGTCCTGAATCCGCCCGAAGCGGCGATCCTGGGCGTCGGACGAATCGTCCGCAAGCCGGTCGTATCCGAATCCGGCGACCTGGTTGCCGGAACCAGGATGTCGCTCTCGCTTACCTTCGACCACCGCCTCAACGACGGGGCCGCCGCGGCCCGTTTCCTCCAGCGCATCGGTCAGTACATCGAGCAGCCCTACCTGCTGATCTAGTCGCCCGCCCGCTCCGCGGCCAAGGGACTGGGTCCGGCCAAACATAGACTTTGGCTACTTCGGAAAGCAGCACCGCCAGTTCCACCCCGCACGGGTTTGGCAGCAGAGGAGCAGTGGAGATGGCATCCAAGGTATGGACGATGGACCGGCGCAGCCTGTCCTCAAACACCGGGTACGTCCCGCAGACCCTCACCCTCTTCGAGGCGGCCGGGTTCGAGAAGCTGATCAAGCCCGGCGACGTGGTGGCTATCAAGCTGCACTGCGGCGAGTGGAACAATTCGGCCTACCTGCGGCCGGTCTATGCCCGGGCGGTGGCCGACGAGGTCAAGCGCCTCGGCGGTCGTCCCTTCGTCTGCGACACGACCACAATGACCTACGGGCCGAAAGCGTCGCGCGTTATCGCCCCGGACCTCATGCTGACCGCCGAGCGCAACGGCTACAACTCGGCCTCGCTGGGCTGCCCGTTCCTCTCCGCCGACGGTTTTAACGGCACCGACGACGTGCGCATTCCCCTGCCCGAGGGCTACATCCTCAACGAGGCCTATGTGGCCAAGGCGATCGCCCTGGCCGACGTGATGATCGCTTTGACGCACTTTAAGGGTCACCCGATGGGGGTGATCGGCGGGGCGGTCAAGAACCTTGGGATCGGCTGCCAGTCCAAGCGCGGCAAATACAACGTGCACATGGGCGGGCACCCCGATTTCGGGTTCCCAGGCGTGGCCGAATGGCACCCGGAGAACGTTACCGAGGGCTTTAAGGAAATGGTCCCCGGGATCTGCATCCACGAGGCCTACTCGCGCCAGAACGGCCACGTCGAATGGCACCCCGAGCGCTGTCGCAGCTGCCTGGGTTGTGCCGGAGCCCAGATGGTTTCCGGCGCCTGGACCAATACCGAGGACAACTACCGCGCGTTCAACGCCGCCTGCGCCGACGCCTGCCTGGCGGTCACCAAGGCGCTCGACGGCAAGATCGCCTACCTGAACCTGGGGCTGGACGTATCGCCCAAGTGCGACTGCCTCGACCACGCCGACCTGCCGGTGACCCCGCACCTGGGGATCTTCGCCAGCTACGATCCGGTGGCGGTCGACACCGCCTGCCTGGACAAAGTGGTCGAACTCCCCGGCATGCCGGGATCGGCGGCCGAGGACTTCGGCGTCGACGCGCCCGGCGACCACAAACTCACCGTGGCCGCCTCGATGGTCCCCGGATCCTCGGAGGAGACCCAGCTGAACACCGGCGTCAAGAACGGACTGGGCACCAAGGACTACGAACTGATCGAAGTGTTCGAATCCGACACCGACCGCTTCGGGTTCTACGACAACCGCCTGGTCGGCGAGCGCTACAAGACGATCTACGCCAAGGAAAACCCCTTCCCGGCCGACCGCCACGGCGGCACCGGTTTCGACCGCAAGCGCCGTTCCGAGATCGACCTTGACGAGGTCGCCGGCCCGCGCGTGACCGCACCGGTCGGACACTCCCACCACGGCCACTAAACAAGGACTCAACACATGATGGTTCCCAAGGGTGTCGAACACCTAACCGAAGCCGCCGAGATCGCCGGTCAGCTCGCTGAAGGCGCCGACGGCGATGAGACCCGGGAACGGCTTACGGCGATGCAGGCAACCCTGCTAGCCATCGCCGATTCGCCGCTGGCCAAGAGCGGGCTGGTCGTGCCCTTGACCGCCCCGGTAAACCGGGGGGCCAAGAAGCTGGCCTCGGTCGGCAACGGCGACGGTTTCGAAGCCGCGCTCGGCCCACTCGAGACGGCGGTCGCCAACCTGGCCAAGAAAGCCGGCGGGGCGGGCAACATCGCGATAACCTGACCCGGTCCCGGCCGGATGGCGTCCCGGCCGGATGGCGTCCCGGCCGGAAGGCCTTCGCGGCCGAGCGGACCGATCGGCCGGGGACCAAACGGGCGCCGGGCGTAAATGGCTGCTGCGCGGTTGGGTTGACTTCGGCAGTCCGGCCGGAGGGTGCGGCCACCCTTCCTGAACGCGCAATTACACTGTGGCAAGCATGGTTGAGTGGATGACCCCGCTGCGGCAGCCAGTGGCGGGGCACGGGAGCTTGTCAAAGATGGCATCCAAGGTATGGACGATGGACCGGCGCAGCCTGTCCTCAAACACCGGGTACGTCCCGCAGACCCTCACCCTCTTCGAGGCGGCCGGGTTCGAGAAGCTGATCAAGCCCGGCGACGTGGTGGCTATCAAGCTGCACTGCGGCGAGTGGAACAATTCGGCCTACCTGCGGCCGGTCTATGCCCGGGCGGTGGCCGACGAGGTCAAGCGCCTCGGCGGTCGTCCCTTCGTCTGCGACACGACCACAATGACCTACGGGCCCGGCGCCTCCCGGGTGATTGCGCCGGACTTGATGACCACTGCCGAGCGCAACGGCTACAACTCGGCCTCGCTGGGCTGCCCGTTCCTCTCCGCTGACGGCTTCAACGGCACCGACGACGTGCGCATCCCCCTGCCCGAGGGCTACATCCTCAACGAGGCTTACGTAGCCAAGGCGATCGCCCTGGCCGACGTGATGATCGCTTTGACGCACTTCAAGGGTCACCCGATGGGGGTGATCGGCGGGGCAGTCAAGAACCTTGGGATCGGCTGCCAGTCCAAGCGCGGCAAGTACAACGTGCACATGGGCGGGCACCCCGATTTCGGGTTCCCGGGGGTTGTCGAGTGGCACCCCGAAAACGTGACCGACGACATCAAAGCCATGGTGCCCGGAATCTGCATCCACGAGGCCTACTCGCGCCAGAACGGCCATGTCGAATGGCACTCCGAGCGCTGCCGCAGCTGTCTTGGCTGCTACGGCAACATGGCCACCGTCGGAGCCTGGACCAACACCGAGGACAATTTGCGCGCGTTCAACGCCGCCTGCGCCGACGCCTGCCTGGCGGTCACCAAGGCGCTCGACGGCAAGATCGCCTACCTGAACCTGGGGCTGGACGTATCGCCCAAGTGCGACTGCCTCGACCACGCCGACCTGCCGGTGACCCCGCACCTGGGGATCTTCGCCGGCTATGACCCGGTGGCGATCGACACCGCCTGCCTGGACAAGGTGGTCGAACTCCCCGGCATGCCGGGATCCTCGGCCGAGGACTTCGGAGTGGAGGCGCCGGGTGATCGCAAGCTGGAGATGGCCGCCTCGATGGTTCCCGGATCCTCGGAGGAGACTCAGCTGAACACCGGCGTCAAGAACGGACTGGGAACCAAGGACTACGAACTGATCGAAGTGCCCGAGTCCGACACCGACCGCTTCGGGTTCTACGACAACCGCCTGGTAGGAATCCGCTACAAGTCGATCTACGCCAAGGAAAACCCCTTCCCGGCCGACCGCCACGGCGGCACCGGGTTCGACCGCAAGCGCCGCTCCGAGATCGACCTGGACGAGGTCGCCGGGCCGCGCGTGACCGAACCGGCCGGGCACGCCCACCACCACCACTAAGGCTCTCCCCTACCGGGGCGAAGGCCGGTAGTGGGTTCCAAGGCTGCGGCCCAGCTCAGCGAGGCGGCCGCGATCGCGGTCGAGCTGGGCGGGCGGCATCCCGATCTGGCAGACCGATTCTGCAGCCTTGCGACTCAGCTGAACGAACTGGCCAATACGCAGCTGGCGGGCAGCCCGATTGCCCTGCCGCTGACCGCGCCGATCAGACGCAACGCCCTGAATCTGAAGGAAGCGTTCGGGGATGGATTCTGCGCGGGAATACGATCGTTGGAGGAACAAGTCGCCAACCTGCATAAGCGCGCCGGCGATTGGGGGCGAATAGCCGGCGACTGAAGGCCGAATGCCATCAAACGGCGCCGGTTCCGCCCTCCCCGACCGGGGCGCGTTGGCCCCGGATGTCGCCGACTATAATTGCGGGCTCTTTAGCAGCACTTACCCGTTTTTTCGGCTGAGGATTTTGCGAGGGCAGAACCTTCGACAACTGAAGAGCAGCCGAATTGAGACATGACACGATGTCGATTCATGGCGAGTTATGTCTGCAGAGTTTCAGGACGTAAAAGCGCTTCATCTAATTGCTTGAAACCTTCTCGCTTGCGAGAAGTATTCACTGTGATGGAGAGTTTGATCCTGGCTCAGGATTAACGCTGGCGGCGTGCCTTATCAATGCGAGTCGAACGGTACGGACACTTCGGTGTCACGACCGTGGCGTCCGGGTGAGTAACACGTGGGTGATCTGCCTCTTTGTGGGGGATAACCCCGGGAAACCGGGGACAATACCGCATACGATCACCGGAATGCGTTCCGGTGATGAAAGATTTATCGCAGAGAGAGGAGCCCGCGGTCGATTAGCTTGTTGGCGGGGTAAAAGCCCACCAAGGCTGAGATCGATAGCTGGTCTGAGAGGATGAGCAGCCACACTGGGACTGAAACATGGTCCTGAGCCCTACGGGGTTTAGCATGAAGGAATCTTGCGCAATGGGGGAAACCCTGACGCAGCAACGCCGCGTGGACGATGAAGGCTCTTGGGTCGTAAAGTCCTTTTCCGAGTGATGATGATGACAGTAGCTCGGGAATAAGTCACGGCCAACTACGTGCCAGCAGCCGCGGCAATACGTAGGTGGCGAGCGTTATCCGGAATTACTGGGCGTAAAGCGCACGTAGGCGGACCGAAAGGTTGCCTGTGAAATCTCAGGGCCCAACCCTGAGGCGCCGGGCAAAACCATCGGTCTTGAGGCTGGGAGAGGGAAGCGGAACTTCCGGTGTAGTGGTGGAATGCGTAGATATCGGAAGGAACACCTGTGGCGAAGGCGGCTTCCTGGCCCAGAACTGACGCTAAGGTGCGAAGGCGTGGGGAGCAAACGGGATTAGGTACCCCGGTAGTCCACGCTGTAAACGATGGATGCTAGATGTTCAAGGTCTTGACCGTTGGGTGTCGTAGCTAACGCGTTAAGCATCCCGCCTGGGGACTACGGTCGCAAGACTAAAACTCAAAGGAATTGACGGGGGCCCGCACAAGCAGCGGAGCGTGTTGTTTAATTCGAGGCTACGCGAAGAACCTTACCAGGGTTTGACATGTTCCGGACAGCTTTGGAAACAAAGTCTTCCTTTAGGACCGGTTCACAGGTGTTGCATGGCTGTCGTCAGCTCGTGCCGTGAGGTGTTGGGTTAAGTCCCGCAACGAGCGCAACCCTCGTCGTTAGTTGTATTTCTCTAGCGAGACTGCCGAGAGAAACTCGGAGGAAGGTGGGGATGAGGTCAAGTCAGCATGACCCTTACGCCCTGGGCTACAAACACGCTACAATGGCCGATACAATGGGCAGCAAACCGGCGACGGTGAGCGAATCTCATAAAGTCGGCCCCAGTTCGGATTGCAGGCTGCAACTCGCCTGCATGAAGTTGGAGTTGCTAGTAACCGCAGGTCAGCATACTGCGGTGAATACGTTCCCGGGCCTTGTACACACCGCCCGTCACGTCATGG